>NZ_JACVTU010000029.1:0-2478 GCF_016624705.1 Acinetobacter sp. S40 | reverse complement strand
AATCAAGTACAATTTTTGACTTGGATATAAGTTTCAAATTCTGGAACAAAAGAATGAACAAATGGCGACACTTTATAAGAATTCCTTTTTATTTATGGTGTAGTTTGTATGTACCGATCAGCTATGCAGATTCTTCCACAACGACAGGTAAGTCAATTAAACAAAACATAGAAAATTTGTTTAGCCCTCATTCTGATGAAGACTTTAATAAAGTGCAATTTAAGGACTTGTCCAACTTTCAGGTGGATACCTCAAAACTGGATCGGTTGCCTGTGGTGGGGATACGTTCAAACACGGCACTACAAGCTTATCCAGACAATTCCAGTTCGAATCGGCAAATTAATCTCATTGACGCGATTCAACTTGGCATTCAACGTAACCCTGAAATTAGCCAAAGTATTTCTACACTCGCCGCCCAAAACTCCAATATTGATGTTGCCAAAGCCCAATACTATCCGCAACTGACCGGGGGAGTGAGTACCGGTGATTTGACGACAGGTGAACGTGGTCGCCAGTTACTGACCCTAAGCGCAACTCAACTGCTTTATGACTTTGGTAAAGTCAAATCCAGTGTTGATACCCAGAAAGCCAAATTGATTGTGGAGCAGGCCAACGTTTTGGTCAGCATTGATGATATTGCCTATCAGGTTGCCTCTGCCGTCATTAACATTGAACGCTATAAACGCATTAGCCAGATTGGAGAACAACAAGTCATCGGCATCCAAAAAATTCTGGATATTGCCAACATGCGCGCCAATGCAGGAATTAGCAGTCAGGCCGATCCCATACAAGCCGAATCCTATCTACAATCGGCGCAATCGAGTCTGATTGCTGAACAATCCTTATTAAGACAATACCAACAGCGTCTACGCACCTTACTAGGATTTGATGTCAGCAATAAAAACTGGACGATTCCTGATGATTTGGTGAAATCCTCTGATCTGTTTCAAGATCCAGAATTTAATACCATCCCCAAAATGATTGCGGCACAGGCCGAAGTTGAAGTTGCCAAATCGCAGAAAAAACAAACCCAATTAAGCCTATATCCGACCTTATCAGTCAAAGGATCCTTAAGTCAGGCTTTGAATGGCGTTAATCCAAACAATGATAAAGATAATGGACTCTATAGTGCGGTGATGCTGGAAGCGAGTAGCAACTTTTATCAGGGGGGAGCTGTTTCGGCGCAGGTCAGATCTGCCAGCTATGCAGAAGAAGCCGCACGTTCCAAAGTTAACTCAGTTTATCTGGACGTACTTGACCAACTACGCACCACACGAGAAAACATCGAAAACAAACAAAGACAAATCCAGGTCCTTTCAGAAAGACAGGCGACTACGGTCAGAACCCGGGAACTTTATCAAGAACAATATAAACTGGGAACGCGTTCAGTACTGGATTTACTCAATGCAGAAATGGCGATCCATTCGGCGAATAACGAGCTTGAAACAGCACGTTATGACATTTACAACAGTCTGGTTCAATTTATCCAGACCACAGGACGCACTCGTCAGGCCTATCAACTTAACCATATTTCAATTCAGGGATTTGAGGTACAACCATGAGTCAAGCACTTAACTATCAGCCGTGGTTACAATCCGTCCTTGTGATTGCCAAACACTACCGAATTGAACCGTCAGAAGAACGCATCCGATTACAACTGGACTGGAACCAGAACCATAACATTGATGATGTGCTGTTACTGATTTGCCGTCAAATGGGACTCAAGTTCCGCAAACTCAAGTTTTCGGCAGAATTACTCAATCCATGGCGATTGCCTGTGATTGCCGAATTTAATGATGGGCAGGTGGGTGTCATAGACAAGGCGGATGGAGAAGGCCATATCAGCATCCAACTCAGTGGAGAACAAGGCCTGGCCCAAAGCTTTACCGTGGATCAACTCAATACCCTGATTAAACACATCTATATCGTTCGTCCGGAAAGCTCGATTCCAGACGCTCGCGTTGATGAATATATCAAACCCTATGAAGCAAGCTGGTTCTGGTCAATTGTCCTTAAAGACTGGAAACGCTATGTGGATATCATGTTTGCCTCCTTAATTGCCAATATCTTAGCACTGGCAACCATTATCTTTTCCATGCAAGTCTATGATCGCGTGGTTCCCTCTCAGTCCTATCCGACCTTATGGGTGTTGGCGGGGGGAGTATTACTGGCTGCTATCTTTGAATTTGTATTGCGCATTGCCCGAATTTACCTGTCTGATATTATTGGAAAACGTGCTGACCTTAAAATCTCAGATCGTGTTTTTGGACATGCGCTACGCATCAAAAATAAAGAACGTTCCAAATCAACCGGTACCTTCATTTCACAAATTCGTGAACTTGAAGGCGTCCGTGAACTGGTGACCTCCACTACCATCAGCGCCATTGCCGACTTACCGTTTTTCTTCTTATTCCTTGTGATTTTCTGGATGATTGGCGGTAGCTTATTCTGGGTGATGGTACTGGTTGTCCCCTTAAT
>NZ_JACVTU010000028.1:0-3383 GCF_016624705.1 Acinetobacter sp. S40 | reverse complement strand
TTTTGTTCCAGAATTTGAAACTTATATCCAAGTCAAAAATTGTACTTGATTTGAAGTAAAACTTTATCATTCCAATAAATTTTATTTCACTATTAAAAAAACTGCCTCATGACTGAAGCAGTTTTTAAAAACATTTTAATTAGATCTAACCAATGATGATTTGATGATTATTGAGTAAGTCCTGCAAGTTCACTTCAGTTGTTGTGTGATTTTGTAATACAACAAGCTCAGACCAGTTTTGTACACTATCTTGCATTCCATTACGATCAACAGAAAGAATGACATCACTACCATTTTGGGTAAATTTAATATAATTAGAAATATTACTATTATTTGCTAATAACCCATCAAAAAAACTGGCGCCAAATTTGAGAACATCGGCGTTACCATCGGTCGTCACATTCCCAACATGGAAATCCATCCACGTATCACGACCATTTCCAGCATTAGTATCAGCAGTATTTAGAACATTATAAACAACAGTATCGTTACCTTGTCCAGTCGATAAGATATCATTACCGGCGCCACCATTTAGCGTATCATTTCCGCCTTGACCATATAAAATATCATTACCTGCACCACCATTTAGCGTATCGTTTCCACCTCTAGTATCAGTGGCAACATTGAATTCACTGTAGTGATCTTTAATATACTGATATTTTTCTAAATCCGTAGGTGTATGACCCAAAATAACTTGTAAATGTTTATCTAAGGCGGCCATACCTGACCCTAATGCATCAGGTTGGCTCGCAGAATTAAAGTTACGAGTACCGCCAAAAGTAAGTGCATCGGTATTGATAACATCACCAAAAATAATATCGTTACCATCACCGCCATTAATCGTATCATTGCCTACAGCATTTAAAGTTGGATATAAGCCCCCTGCTTGTAAAGCATATTGTAATTGATCTGCTGTCATTACAATATCAGGCTCTCCACCAGACCCTGTCACGGTATCACTACCCGCACTCACATTCCATTGAAGATCGTCAATTTGTGCCTGATAATTTGCACTACCATTTTTATCCTCTACAGTAAATACAAAACGATAAGTACCTTCACTGCTAATAATACCTGTTTGCATAGTTAGTGCAGTTGAATTAGTAGCATGATCATTTGCAGAAGCATTCGAACCTGTTTCGACACTAGTCCAAGTCCCATCATTATTTTTCTTCTGTAGAGTCCAAGTAAAGCTATCATTTGCAGTCCAGTTTTGCTGTGTATAACTGAATGAAATATACCCTTTAGATACCTTAGTGTTATCTACAGTAATCTCAGGCCCTTCATATACGGCTGCTTTACCATTTGCGGCTACATTGTCTTTTAATACAAGACGACCATTACTTGAGCTAGAGGCTGTAACTACACCATCTGTATTGCCTGACTGCACTTTCCAATTGCTACGTGTACTTAAACCTGTATCATTATTGAAATTGGCTATTGTAGTCGCTGTCGGTACATTACTAGTGCCCACATCAACAGTAATATTGCCAACGGAATCAGTATTATCAAAAAGTTGCAACCATGATTTATCAACAGCATTACCAATCCCAATTGCGTTGACTTTACTAATATTACCTAAGCCAGCATTGCCAGAAGTTTGATTTAAACCATGATCAAACGTAGTTTTTGATTCGCTAAGCTTAGTGACAGTAGTAGTTGTGCCATCACCATCATTTGTTTCACTAGTTCCATTCATGCGAGATGTTGGATCACCATCTGTTATAAAGAATGTCAGGTTTTGATAATTATTTACTGTATTAGCAGCACCCGTTGTTTTATTTACAGCTGTTGCAGATAAACTCTTAAACCAATCCACTGTTTTACCAAAAGCAGCTTCGTAGTTTGTACCACCTTGTGCAACTAAATTTGAAATTGCTGTATCTATTGCGCTCCAGTTTCCACTTTTTACATCGCTAATATTGATTCTAATATCGGTAGAATTCCCACTTTGCCCACTTGCAGAAGAAAATGAAATAAGACCTAAATTAATTTCTCCACCTTTATCCGTGCCCTCAGCATCAGCGAAAGGTAGAACAATATTTTGGATATACTGCTTTAATCCTGCTTTTAATAAATTAATACGTTCATTTGCTGATCCTGCATTTTGATCCAAATTATAAGCCATACTTCCAGAAATATCTAAAATGAAAGCAATATTATAATTTGTACCAGGAACAAGAGTTGTTTTTACTCCGCCAGAATCTCCCAGTAAAACATCATCACCATTTCCACCATTAATTGTATTATCGCCATTATTTGCATTCGAACCAGGAGTTCCTGGGGCGACAATACTACTTACATCAATTTTAGTCGTTGCAATGTTACTGTCTGCACCACCAATATCCGTAATTTTGACTGAAATTTCTCGAGTAACCACAGATGTAGTTGTACCAGAGCTTGTACTAAATGTAATCGCTTTGATCGCAGATTCATAATTAGCAAGTGTGCTAGTTCCCGTTAAAGTAATAGTATTTCCAGATAAACTAGCTGAAATACCATTTGGTAATGAACCAGCTTGTAATAAATCTCCTGATTGAGCATTCGTTAATGTAATTGTTGCTCCTGAAATTTGTTGACTAACTGTTGCTGCATCGACATCTGTAATTTTAATATCCGTATCTGCTATAGAAATAGCAGCTGCTCCTGCGAGGTAATTAGTACGATAATTACTACCTGTTTCACCTGAGCTGTTATTAAGATCTAAGTCAAGGACCGGCGCATCGTTCACCGCTGTAACAGTCAATGTTAGGGTACTATTGCTAGTTAACTTGCCATCACTCACGGTATAAGTCACCACGGGAACTGAACCATTATAGTTTGCAGCTGGCACAAAACTGTAGCTACCATTTGCATTAATAGTCAGTTGGCCTACACCTGCAATTGCGGCAGTTTGACCGGCTGTAAATGTGCCCGCTATTCCAGTAACTGTAAACTGAGTAACATTTAATGTATCACCTTCTACATCTGTATCATTCGACAGTAAACCATTCGATACACTTACTGTGAGAGTAGTATCTTCTGCTGTCGTATTCGTGTCTGCAACCGCAACCGGTGCATCATTGACCGGAGTCACGTTGATCTGGACAGTGACGGTGTTGCCATCCGCTGTGCCATCGTTGGCTTTATAGCTGAAGCTGTCGCTGGTGCTTTCGCTGCCATCATGCACATAGCTAAAGGTGCCGTCTGCATTCAGGGTCAGGCTGCCGTGCGCAGGACCGCTTACCAGTACTGCGCTTAAAAGATCGTTTTCTGCATCGCTGTCGTTGCTCAGTACGCTGCTTGCACCCCCCACCAAGATGCTGGCCGTGCCACCTTCGTTGACGTTGATCGTGTCTGCAACCGCAACCGGTGCATCATTGACCGGAGTCACGTTGATCTGG
>NZ_JACVTU010000027.1:0-5379 GCF_016624705.1 Acinetobacter sp. S40 | reverse complement strand
AGATCATTAAGAGCATAGAAGAACAACTTGTGTGGATTTTTACTAATTGATTAATCGAAATATTATCATTAATTGATTGGTTTAAATTACTCGAAGTTTATTTGAGCGAAATTTAAGTCAGGAAATTGATGAGCCAGAATTGGCACCTTGTCTTTAATAAGGTGCGAAATGATTTTAACTGAAGAGTTTGATCATGGCTCAGATTGAACGCTGGCGGCAGGCTTAACACATGCAAGTCGAGCGGGGGGATGTACTTCGGTATTGACCTTAGCGGCGGACGGGTGAGTAATACTTAGGAATCTGGCTATTAGTGGGGGACAACGTTTCGAAAGGAACGCTAATACCGCATACGTCCTACGGGAGAAAGCAGGGGATCACTTGTGACCTTGCGCTAATAGATGAGCCTAAGTCGGATTAGCTAGTTGGTGGGGTAAAGGCCTACCAAGGCGACGATCTGTAGCGGGTCTGAGAGGATGATCCGCCACACTGGGACTGAGACACGGCCCAGACTCCTACGGGAGGCAGCAGTGGGGAATATTGGACAATGGGGGGAACCCTGATCCAGCCATGCCGCGTGTGTGAAGAAGGCCTTATGGTTGTAAAGCACTTTAAGCGAGGAGGAGGCTTACCTAGTTAATACCTAGGCTAAGTGGACGTTACTCGCAGAATAAGCACCGGCTAACTCTGTGCCAGCAGCCGCGGTAATACAGAGGGTGCGAGCGTTAATCGGATTTACTGGGCGTAAAGCGTGCGTAGGCGGCTAATTGAGTCGGATGTGAAATCCCCGAGCTTAACTTGGGAATTGCATTCGATACTGGTTAGCTAGAGTATTGGAGAGGATGGTAGAATTCCAGGTGTAGCGGTGAAATGCGTAGAGATCTGGAGGAATACCGATGGCGAAGGCAGCCATCTGGCCAAATACTGACGCTGAGGTACGAAAGCATGGGGAGCAAACAGGATTAGATACCCTGGTAGTCCATGCCGTAAACGATGTCTACTAGCCGTTGGTCTCTTTGAGGGATTAGTGGCGCAGCTAACGCGATAAGTAGACCGCCTGGGGAGTACGGTCGCAAGACTAAAACTCAAATGAATTGACGGGGGCCCGCACAAGCGGTGGAGCATGTGGTTTAATTCGATGCAACGCGAAGAACCTTACCTGGTCTTGACATAGTAGAAACTTTCCAGAGATGGATTGGTGCCTTCGGGAATCTACATACAGGTGCTGCATGGCTGTCGTCAGCTCGTGTCGTGAGATGTTGGGTTAAGTCCCGCAACGAGCGCAACCCTTTTCCTTATTTGCCAGCACTTTGGGTGGGAACTTTAAGGATACTGCCAGTGACAAACTGGAGGAAGGCGGGGACGACGTCAAGTCATCATGGCCCTTACGACCAGGGCTACACACGTGCTACAATGGTTGGTACAAAGGGTTGCTACCTAGCGATAGGATGCTAATCTCAAAAAGCCGATCGTAGTCCGGATTGGAGTCTGCAACTCGACTCCATGAAGTCGGAATCGCTAGTAATCGCGGATCAGAATGCCGCGGTGAATACGTTCCCGGGCCTTGTACACACCGCCCGTCACACCATGGGAGTTTGTTGCACCAGAAGTAGCTAGCCTAACTGCAAAGAGGGCGGTTACCACGGTGTGGCCGATGACTGGGGTGAAGTCGTAACAAGGTAGCCGTAGGGGAACCTGCGGCTGGATCACCTCCTTAACGAAAGATTGATGGTTAGTAAGAATCCACAACAAGTTGTTCTTCTTGAAGTATCTGAGGGTCTGTAGCTCAGTTGGTTAGAGCACACGCTTGATAAGCGTGGGGTCACAAGTTCAAGTCTTGTCAGACCCACCAAGACTATAGCTTGAAAGATACGTAATGAAATAAGCTGGGGACTTAGCTTAGTTGGTAGAGCGCCTGCTTTGCACGCAGGAGGTCAGGAGTTCGACTCTCCTAGTCTCCACCACGTACTGAAAGAGTACGGGCTAGATTAAATTATAGAGATTAATAAATAAAAAGTTTATTAACCTCTGTGATTTATCACAGTTTAGTGTGATCTGACGAAGACACATTAACTCATTAACAGATTGGTAAAATTGAGTCTGAAATAAATTGTTCAAACTCGATTAAGTATGGGATTAGCAAGAGATTGTTAATTTAGTATTTAATCTGAGAACTAGCAAATTAACTGAATCAAGCGTTTTGGTATATGAATTTAGATTGAAGCTGTATGGTGATTAAATTCACGGAACAACGAACTGTAAGAGAGAGATGTGAGTTATAAGACGCGCATCAGGATCTGTCTTAACCTGACTTGTAAGGGTTAACGACTGTTTGGGGTTGTATAGTCAAGTAATTAAGTGCATGTGGTGGATGCCTTGGCAGTCAGAGGCGAAGAAAGACGTGATAGCCTGCGAAAAGCTCCGGGGAGGCGGCAAATATCCATTGATCCGGGGATGTCTGAATGGGGGAACCCACCTACCATAAGGTAGGTATTGCATAATGAATACATAGTTATGCAAGGCGAACGAGGGGAAGTGAAACATCTCAGTACCCTTAGGAAAAGAAATCAATTGAGATTCCCTTAGTAGCGGCGAGCGAACGGGGATCAGCCCATTAAGTTACATATGTTTTAGTGGAACGCTCTGGGAAGTGCGAACGTAGAGGGTGATATTCCCGTACACGAAAGGGCATATGTAATGATGACGAGTAGGGCGAGGCACGTGAAACCTTGTCTGAACATGGGGGGACCATCCTCCAAGGCTAAATACTCCTGACTGACCGATAGTGAACCAGTACCGTGAGGGAAAGGCGAAAAGAACCCCTGTGAGGGGAGTGAAATAGATCCTGAAACCGCATGCATACAAGCAGTGGGAGCCGACAAGTTCGGTGACTGCGTACCTTTTGTATAATGGGTCAGCGACTTACATTCAGTAGCAAGGTTAACCGCATAGGGGAGCCGTAGAGAAATCGAGTCTTAATAGGGCGTATAGTTGCTGGGTGTAGACCCGAAACCAGGCGATCTATCCATGAGCAGGTTGAAGGTTGGGTAACACTAACTGGAGGACCGAACCCACTGTCGTTGAAAAGCCAGGGGATGACTTGTGGATAGGGGTGAAAGGCTAATCAAGCCTGGTGATAGCTGGTTCTCCCCGAAAGCTATTTAGGTAGCGCCTCGGACGAATACCATAGGGGGTAGAGCACTGTTTCGGCTAGGGGGTCATCCCGACTTACCAAACCGATGCAAACTCCGAATACCTATGAGTACTATCCGGGAGACAGACTGCGGGTGCTAACGTCCGTAGTCAAGAGGAAAACAATCCAGACCGCCAGCTAAGGCCCCAAAATCATAGTTAAGTGGGAAACGATGTGGGAAGGCATAGACAGCTAGGAGGTTGGCTTAGAAGCAGCCACCCTTTAAAGAAAGCGTAATAGCTCACTAGTCGAGTCGGCCTGCGCGGAAGATGTAACGGGGCTAAAACTATGTGCCGAAGCTGCGGATGTAACTTTAAGTTACGTGGTAGGGGAGCGTTCTGTAAGCCGAAGAAGGTGTATTGAGAAGTATGCTGGAGGTATCAGAAGTGCGAATGCTGACGTGAGTAACGACAAAACGGGTGAAAAACCCGTTCGCCGAAAGACCAAGGGTTCCAGTCCAACGTTAATCGGGGCTGGGTGAGTCGACCCCTAAGGCGAGGCCGAAAGGCGTAGTCGATGGGAAATTGGTTAATATTCCAATACTTCTGTGTAATGCGATGAGAGGACGGAGAAGGTTAAGTCAGCCTGGCGTTGGTAGTCCAGGTGAAAGGATGTAGGTATGTATCTTAGGCAAATCCGGGGTACTTTATACTGAGATCCGATATCAAGCTGTACTTGTACAGTGAAGTGGCTGATACCCTGCTTCCAGGAAAAGTCTCTAAGCGATAGTTACACAGGAATCGTACCCGAAACCGACACAGGTGGTCAGGTCGAGTAGACCAAGGCGCTTGAGAGAACTCTGCTGAAGGAACTAGGCAAAATGGTACCGTAACTTCGGGAGAAGGTACGCTGCTGAGGGTGATGGGACTTGCTCCCTGAGCGCTTGGCAGCCGCAGAAACCAGGCCGCTGCAACTGTTTATTAAAAACATAGCACTCTGCAAACACGAAAGTGGACGTATAGGGTGTGATGCCTGCCCGGTGCTGGAAGGTTAATTGATGGGGTTAGCGTAAGCGAAGCTCTTGATCGAAGCCCCAGTAAACGGCGGCCGTAACTATAACGGTCCTAAGGTAGCGAAATTCCTTGTCGGGTAAGTTCCGACCTGCACGAATGGCATAATGATGGCGGCGCTGTCTCCAGCAGAGGCTCAGTGAAATCGAAATCGCTGTGAAGATGCAGTGTACCCGCGGCTAGACGGAAAGACCCCGTGAACCTTTACTGCAGCTTGACACTGAACTTTGACCTTACTTGTGTAGGATAGGTGGGAGGCTATGAAATTGGGACGCCAGTTCCAATGGAGCCATCCTTGAAATACCACCCTGGTAATGTTGAGGTTCTAACTCTGTCCCGTAATCCGGGACGAGGACCGTGTCTGGTGGGTAGTTTGACTGGGGCGGTCTCCTCCTAAAGAGTAACGGAGGAGTACGAAGGTGCGCTCAGCGTGGTCGGAAATCACGCGTAGAGTATAAAGGCAAAAGCGCGCTTAACTGCGAGACCCACAAGTCGAGCAGGTACGAAAGTAGGTCTTAGTGATCCGGTGGTTCTGTATGGAAGGGCCATCGCTCAACGGATAAAAGGTACTCTGGGGATAACAGGCTGATACCGCCCAAGAGTTCATATCGACGGCGGTGTTTGGCACCTCGATGTCGGCTCATCTCATCCTGGGGCTGAAGCAGGTCCCAAGGGTATGGCTGTTCGCCATTTAAAGAGGTACGCGAGCTGGGTTTAGAACGTCGTGAGACAGTTCGGTCCCTATCTACCGTGGGCGCTGGAAATTTGAGAGGATCTGCTCCTAGTACGAGAGGACCAGAGTGGACGAACCTCTGGTGTACCGGTTGTGACGCCAGTCGCATCGCCGGGTAGCTATGTTCGGAAGGGATAACCGCTGAAAGCATCTAAGCGGGAAGCCTACCTCAAGATAAGATTTCCCTAGGACTTTATGTCCTCTAAAGAGCCGTTCAAGACTAGGACGTTGATAGGTTGGATGTGGAAGCATAGTGATATGTGAAGCTGACCAATACTAATTGCTCGTGAGGCTTGACTATACAACACCCAAACAGTTGTTGTATTCAAGATAAATTCGATACAAAATCTTGATTTAGTGAACATGCTAGATATAATGAACACGCTAAAATAGACTCAATTCCAATCCGTTAATCGTTCTTTGGTTGTTAAGTAAGGCATACATGA
>NZ_JACVTU010000026.1:0-12036 GCF_016624705.1 Acinetobacter sp. S40 | reverse complement strand
TGTTCTTGTTAAAAGTTTTTAATACAGCCTAAAAATTAAATTAGCCGTATAGTCCTCGTTGCAAAGCACAACAAGGTTGAACAGGTGGCGAGGCAAAAATCAGAAAAGATGGATACAGCATGAGAAACTCCTAGATGTTTTATAGAAGTTCTACCAATTACTGCTAAATAATGGTGGCAGAACGAAAAGGGGTTAGCAGACTGATCATCTAGGAATCAGCACACCCGAAGGTGTCCCCCTTCCGTCCTACCATAGAAAAAAAGGGGGACGAGAGGATTCCCACACTCAATTTATATCCAAAAATATAAATGTCATGTGCTAGATGAATACGGTCTGCTAAAACCGACTGGCAATGTAGGCCAGCAATTGCATAATAAAATTAAGGTGGTATTGAGTCAATCCGGAGATTGCTCATTCAATAAAAGTTTATCCAAGATGGCCCTTAATTGTAATTTTTTGTATCGAAAATAATTTAAAGTTATTACAACTTTTAGTCTATATGCTTAATATTTATATATAAATCACAATTAGAATAACTATTTATTTCATTTTTATCAAAGACTTAATGTGATATTTTTATTCTATCTAGGAGATTGGGATCATTGAAGGCTAACGTTTAGGTTTCTTTATCATCCACATAAATTAGTCAGTATTTCCTAAATATTAAAGACTTTAAATTTGAAGAGTCAAAATATCTTACAACTTAAGACATGCCTCTTTGACCAATTGAATTTGATAATCAAATAACTCATTTTTTGGAAAATTTAATTTATATGAATAAAACCTTTGATTTTAATGAAAAATTTGGATTTCCCAAAGAATTAATATGCAAAAAATTCAATAAAATGAATATTAGTATACATCCTAGTTTTGCAGGAATTTATCTTTGTTATCAAGAAGCCTTCAAATCTTTAAAAGCTGATCTATCAATATTGACGTCTTGTCCTGTACTCAGTGTATGGAAAAATCCCAATATAGCTGGCTATACCATTGCGAAGGATTTTATGTGGCATTTATCTTTTTCACAAAATATACCCAAAAATATCAAGCTGCTAGTTTATTCATTCCCTTCAGATGAAGAAAAAATTAAGTTACTAAAACGTATGGTTAGTTCAGAGTTTTTGGGATTTTTACCCTCTTTTCATCATAATTTAAATAAAATGAACCCTCAAAAACTCCTGAATTTAATTAACACTCATATATCTTCTGAAGCAATTTTGATATTGAACAAGGAAAAATCATTCAAACCTCATAGCAGCATGAGCTTAGATCTGCTTGCAAAACTAGTCTCGTACACAAGAAATCAGTTGAATTACCGTAATAGAGTTATATTTCAAGAAAGACAAAATGTGCTTAATCAACTCGAACAAACTAGTCAAATTGCTCAACAACTTTTAAACGACTCTGGTCTGGTTCTTTCAACAGAACTTTTATGGAAACAACAATAATGACCGATGTGAGCTTAAATGATAAAAACTCAGATGATGCTCAACAGGTATCCTTAAAACGAACACTGGAAAAACTTTTTGGTGATGAACAGCTTAATCGCGAAGAACATATTCAATATATTGCAGATGTATTAGCTTCGCAACCAACCGATCAATATCTACAGGGACTTAATCTTGATCTTTTTAGCTTCGATCTAGAAACCAATTCAGTTACTGCCAGACCAACTGCCTTGGTCTCATCTCGAAAAAATACTGTTAGTGCAACACCCGTCACTTGGTATGTGAACTCAATTGCACAATTAACAGAGTCAGAAGAAAATGCTTTTGTCTGGAATATTTTAATAATTAAGGCAGCAATTTATTTAATTGCTCTTCCAGAACTTAGACCCGAAATATTTAAAGAAGATCACAGTGAACATTTCAATACTGTAAAACGAATATTTCAACGCTTTCGAATGGCCAATAAAGTTCTGAATTCTGATAAAGAATATCAAACCTCTCGCGAATACATGCTTCTTTGGGAAAAGCATCTTAAAGATCCTACACTTTCTTTAGCTGAATTTGTTCAATATTTGAGTAGTTTGAATAATACAGAGCTATCCAATGATTTTGAAAAACATCTATTGGATAATCTACGTATCACATTTACTTATGTGTTAAATAATAAGGCAAAAATTGCCAAAGCGAGCATTAATACTCAACTACAACATGAATTTTTAGATGAAAATCAGTTGATTGTAGAAAGTTCAGAAATAATAAAAGGGCAAAAATCTAAAGCATTCAATATCGAACAACAATTAGATGAGCAAGATGAACGTCAAATATATGTAGATCCCATAAATGTTACTCCGCTTGCCGCATATTCAGAATCTGTACAGAGCTATGTACTACCTCTAGTTGCAAAACATATTCAACGAAAAGAACATTTGCTGCCATACAGTAATCTATTTCCCAATACGACAAGTGTCAGTGCCTTACTTAATCAGTTATATGATGATTACACACAAAATAAAAATGCTAAGGTTTCACTTATCCTGATGCTATCCTTTCTAACTGGGAATAAAATTCAAGAGTGGTTGTATCTACAAAATAAACGTATTAAAGCTTTAAATTCTCGCCAAAAGATCATTCAAAACAACGGGCAATATTTCCTGCGTACTAAATTTTCAATTTTTGAAAATAAAGATTTTGCCTATCCTGAGGGCTTACTCAATCAAACGATTTATTTAGACATTCCAATCCCTCATTCATTTATTGACTACCTACGTAATGGTGAGCAGGTTAACGAAGATGAACTTAACAAATATTTAAAACAGCTAAGAGCTAAACTTTATATTCCAAAACTATCATTGATAAAAATAAACTCTCTTTTACACCAGACTATTTTGCAACGGACTGGAAATAAACAGCTTGCTGACCTACTTACAGGGATTGATGCTAACAAGTCCTCTTCAATTTCTTATTGTCATCAAAATACCCAGATTTTACAGACTAAATATATTTCGATTTTAAAAGAGTTATGTGAATCATTATCTAATGAATATCAGTATATTAGATATGTTTCAACAAAAAACTTTGGGAGCAGAAAAGCCCCTACACCAAGAGTGATTAAAGATATCTTTGCCATACTCAAATTCAAAATTTTTTCACAAAAAGAAGATGATTGGATAGCAATCTTTAATCACTATAATATCTGGATGTGGCATTTTTTATTACTCTTTACAGCTGCACGACCCGTTGCTGAATTTCCAGGTTTCTTAAAAAACTTTAACCTAAAAAGACGAATAGTCATGGTTTCTGATAAAGAGGTAGGTGGGCGTCAAGGCAATGGACGTTTAATTCCATTGGCTCAGTGTGTTGTACAAGAATTACAAAAATTCATCAGTTTTCTGCATTTTTTTCAAACCCAAATGAGTCCTATTCAGCCCGAAATCCCACAATATATTCAGAAAATTTTAGAGAGTGAACTGCCACTGTTAAATATTATTCAAGACGGTCAATGGCAACCCTTAAGGTCATCTATTGTAAAAAACTTCCACCCTGAGTTCGGTTTAGAACATGCAAACTGGCATCGGCATATGGCTCGCGCTTTTCTTAGTAATAAAATAAGTGAACCTGAAATTTTAGCTTTATTCGGTCATGAACCAATGCAACAAGAAGCTGCTCATCCTTATTCCAGCTTATCTATTTCACAATATTCAAGTATTGCTCATGTGCTTGAGCAAATGAAAGATCATTTTAATATTACTGGTATTGAACTCGATGTCCTCATCCAATAAAAGAACTAAGTTAGCGAAATCACTTTATGCCGAAGTACGTAGGAAACAAGATCGACTTAATCAGGAAAAGCAGCTTCGAGCAGATGTAGAACAGGAGCTAATTCAATATTTCCAAGAACAAGATTTGGAACAAAAAGAGCAACTGGAATCCTTCTATCCAGCAATTTATGAATTTATTAAACGCAAAGCTCCAAGCTTGGCATGGAAAAAATATGCGCATGAATTTTTTCGGTCATACATCAAGAAAATCAATTTAAATCGTAGTGAAAGTTTACCTCTACCAAGTCTGACATTTGACATGGTGCGTGATCAGCCCATTTTCAGCATGGACTGGATCGAAAAGGGACATCAGATCGATAAAATTGTTGATAAACTTTGGGACTATTGGATTTTAGCAAAAAATAGCAAAACATTCTCTGATGATGAAATCATTGGGAATATTATTATTTCTGCGATGCTTTACGCAGGCTTAAATCAAAAATTCTCTTTAGACGCGTTGCTAGAACATCTCAAAGATCCAGCTAAAATCAGAAAAATCGAAGATCTGAACATTATATTTTTAGAACCCCTTTCCCCTTCCTATGGAGATCTCTTTATTGATGAAAAAACCCTTCGTAAGTCGCGAAATTTTATTCCAGATCAAATTACCCGCTTATGGTTAATTCATTTTAATACCAGAAATATTCGCACAGTAAATCTGAATGTAGAGAATTATTTAGAGCTTATTTTTAATAAAATTAATTTATCATTTAATTCAAAAACCTATAAATTATTGCGTGACTACGGAAATTTTAACTGGATGCAACTCCCCAAAGTTGATATTGATCCTGCACTGTCACAATGCCTGATTGAAAACACTGCAACCTGTGGCTTATCAGAAATAGAATTTGAAAGATTTCTACATCCAAAATTTAAGTATCCACAAGACACTGTTACAGAACCCAATGTTAAAAAATCAACATCTTTTGTAGATCAGCCCGGCTCTAATTCAGATCTTCAGCAAACTGTTAATGATGTGATAAAGATTCATAAAGATCTTTTAAAATTGATTCGGACAACACAAACTGATCAAGGTATTGAAATACTAATCATCAACTACTGTACAGACCATGCTGATACATTTAATGAATACAGCAAACGTATTGCGTTATGGTTGATTAGCCTTTATAAACCAACAGCCGAAAATATTCAGCATCTCTCTGAATATTGGGGATTTTGTGCAATCCAATTTCAAAAAACATTTCAAGAAAATCAGCCTTTAGCGAATAGCTCTATTTATACATATTACACTCGGATTGCAGAGCCTTGGCTGACTCATTCTTTACAATATCTTGATAGCGAAGATGATCTGAACACGATACTTGCTAATATCTACCAGCAGATCACAACTAACACTCGACTTGCAAATGAGACAAGTCAGCCTGAGTTTAAAAAATCTAGTGGTCATACGCTCAGGATGTTGAAACGCTTCCATAGCTTTCAACAAAAAGTTTTTTCAGCTAGTTCTTTCGAATTAGAATCAATCACCATACAAAATAGGCCTAGAGCTCGAATCATTGGTTTCTTAACTTATCAGGCATTTATGAATAAGTTAGATGCATTACTTGCAGATGCGTATATCAAGGAAAACGACTATAAGTTATTAAAAATTATTTATATCATAGCGTACCGAACAGGAATGCGTATTAATGAAATACTAGGTCTACGTGTACGTGATATTGAAGGTTTAACTGACCTATCTATATGGATTCAACCCTATGGTTCAAAGAAGCTAGGCAACTTACATCAACTTAAAACCGACAGTGCTGAGCGTAAAGTGCCCGTCTATTGCCTATTAAAGGCTGATGAGTATCGACTATTCCATAACTATGTGGTTGAACAGCGATTGCTCAATCATCAAAATTTATACTTATTTCGCAATTGGAATCAAAATAGTAAGTTAAACAAGTATACTGTGACCCCACCTTTCAGAATGATTATGAATGGGATTTTTAAAGATCATGATTATTCTTTCCATTCTTTTCGACACACCGCAGCGAATCACTTAGCCCTTGTTCTCAACTGTCATTATTCTCCACTGGTCAAAAATCTGACGGATTATACTGAAGATGAATATCAAACCATTCGAAATGAGATACTCCGTCATACGCATGGTCAAAATCATTGGTTTATCATTGCTCATCTACTTGGTCATATTGATCCTACCGAAACATTCAAAAGTTATATCCATCTGAGCTATCTGATTGCTGGGTATAAGATATTTCAATACCACCCAGACATTGATAATCAGTTGGCAAAGAAGATGATGGGTTATTCATCTACTTTCAAATTCTTAGACTCAGCAAGAGATTCTGCTCCCTTCAATTTCGAAAAACATTCAATTCATTTAAGTCAGCAATTACTCAATGATCAAAGTGGCTGGTTGAAAAGTAATGTAGATAATATTTTGAGCGAGGTTTCATCTAATCAGCCTCATGATTTTTTTAGATACTTCGCAGGAACAAAAGAATCCAAAGTTTCATTTACATTATTTTATAAATGCCTAGATTTACTGGAAATTCATGATGATGCAGATCAAGTGTCAAGAGAGATGAGTTTACCCGTCGAACTGGTTAACTACTGGTATGAGAATGCAAAACAGTTAGGGCAACTCAAGTCTCAAAAAGGTAATCCTAGACTATTTGATTTCAAAAAAAAGAATCTGCTAAAAAGTCCTTTAAAACCGGCAATGATTGATACTGCTGAAGAACGCACAGTTATAAAATATTTCTTTGAAAAAATTCAAAATGAATTTGAAAAGAACCCAGACCAAATCAAAGCAGTGCTTAAGACATTTTTAAGTCGTGTTACGATTTCTCATACAGGTATTCATTATCGATGGAAGAATATCGATCAACTAGAATTATTTTACTCTTTTGCAAAAGACCTGTTTCCTCATCAATTTTGGCATTTACTGGGGCAAGACTTAGTTAAATTGTTAGATAGCAAGAAGCAGCCTTTATTGTTAAAACTAGCAAAATCAAATAAAACAGAGCATCCAACGACTCAAGAAAATTATGTCCGACTCCAACTTTATTCAATTAAAGAGGGTAAAGCATTATCAGCGTTTAAGTTCTGTTTACATTTAGCCTGTATTGGCAGACCTCGATCTCTTGGACTGCAAATTGAAGGTCTTAAAATGGAGCTTTACTAGGCAGGTGAATAAGATTCATACATGCACCATATTCGAGCGGATCCAACTGAGGTTGCACCTAGAATTTCTGGACTCGTAAAGCATGTCAACATTGAGGATTATCAATTTGTGCAGACAGGTGACGAACTCTTTCAAATTGATGATCAAGATATTCAAGTCGAATTAAGAAATGCCCTCGCACAAAAACACAGTAGTGAATCCGATATTAAAAAAATTCAATCGCTTATCCAACAACAGCATAGCTTCATTCAGCAGTCCCAAGCAAATGTGCAAATTGACCAATCCAATATAAAATTGGCACAACAGGATTATCAGCGTTTTTCAAATTTAGCAGCCGATGGATCGGGTACATTGCAAGCAAAACAACAAGCAGAATCACAAGTGCAAAGCCATCAAGCTGAACTTAAAAGAAATATGGCAACTGTAACTGCGAATCGGCAACAGATATCAGTATTTCAGGCAGATATTACGAAAGCCAATTCAGCTATTGAATCAGCTGAAGCCAATATTGATGCGTTAAAATTGAAATTAACCTATACCCGCGTTACAGCGCCAATTAGCGGTTTCGTTCATCAACGCCATGTTCGTGTTGGCAGTTATGTGCAGACCGGTAAAACAGAATTAACAATTGTACCTCTATCGTCAATTTATATTGAAGCAAATTTCCGTGAAACGCAGTTGTCGCGAATATGTGAAGGTCAAAAAGTTTCGATTCAGGTAGATGCACTGCCTAACACCTCTTTTCAAGGAAATGTACAAAGTTTAGGAATGGCAAGTGGGGCAAGTCTTTCTCAAATTGCACCTCATAATGCGACAGGAAACTTCACTAAAATTGTACAGCGTTTGCCAATTCGAATTAAATTTGCTCCCAACCAAAAAAATATAAACAAATTACGTGTTGGTATGTCAGTGAGGCCAACTATTTATATTGATCAAACAGCTTGTAGAAAGCAGTAATCAAATGAAAAGAGTTCTTTCATGATCATATTGATGAAAGAACTCTATTTAAATATCCATATTAAGAGGGTGTTCCGGCAAATACTTTACCTAGCTAATCAATTATTACCATTACCTTGGCAGGTGGTCGACGGTCTGAGGGAAACAGCACGTGAATCCCGCTCAAAGTGTAAGAAAAGATAGTTGACCATCTAAGTTTACAATAGTTGATGAATACAGTATTTATCAGTAAATTTTAGTCGGCAAAATTCAAAATTAGCAATAATTGAATGCCAGCCTTAACTTTGTCGAAACTATTCAATGATTTTTCAAATCATATCTGAAGTTCTATTGCTTTTCTAATTTTGGAATAAAAAAAACCACACTCAGGAATGGATATAAGTAGAGTGTGGTTCTAAGTTCTTGAAAACAGGTAAAACAGCGGTAGATGGTTTACCTGCTTTCTTAATATACATTTTAAATGGCTCATTTGTAAGATAAAAATAAAAAAATATGGCGCACCAAGCTCTTATAAATAAAGCCCCACAGCCCAAGAATCTGGTGCGAAAAATAATTTAAAACAAAATCTATAAATGATCTACACCTAACAGGTCGTAAAGTAATCATTTGAATTTAAAATTTTTAATAAATTCATGAATTTGCTATTTTAAAATACACATCGCACAAATGACTTAGAAACTAATCAATACCATTGTTCCAAATAGTTTTCCTATCGCATAGATAGATTATACATAGGCCCTTTCTTTTTGCACTTTGCTACATAGATTTTTGCTGTTACATAATCGATATCACGTTTAGATACAGACCCTCTAATTCAGAGAAATGATTTTTACAAATGTGTCTAATTATATAGTTTATAATCAAAACAGACGTCGTTTGGATCTTGAGGGAATTAGCCTAGAAGCTTTTGAGGCATCTTCAAAATGAGGCTGTTTCGCGTTTAGGATACTGGGAGCAGCCCAATTAGGAAAACCTTATATTTGCGCCATAGCTTAAATTTAGATCATTAGATAAAACCATAAATTTTAGATTTTTTCTATTATCACTCCTCAAACTTACTTTAAAACTTCTTTATTTTTTCCTGTTCCTGTTCCCCCACAACTTACCCCTTTACTTACTTCTAACATGATATATAAATTTATATCACCAGACATTTTAATTCACCGTTAAATATCCCTTAATATAGTTATTTTGTAAGGATTACTATAACAATACTATCCTAAATTTAGGATAGTATTTAACTTATATGTTCAAAATTAAAGGCAATTCCTATCAACCAATGCATTAGTTCAGTTTGAGATGAGCACCCTGTTTTTTCATATATGTATTTAAAGTAGGTTCTTAAAGAACTAATCTTAATAGATAGTTCCCTTGAAATTTCTTCTAAATTATACCCGTTAATAAATAACTCACAGATTGCGATTTCTCGCTTTGTTAATTGGTAACCTTCTGTCAAATAAGTAAAAGGAAGCTGTTGTTGCTGGTAAGCAGGAGTAATAAAAATAATTGCTTTATCAATATAATCATGTTGAGTAGCATGGATAAGGTCGAGTGAAGAAAATGGGGCAATACTCAGCTTTAGCTTCGGTTGTTCAATTTCCTCGTACAAGACCATTACACCTCCCACATCGTCATGTTGTGATTGTTTCGAGTTTTCATAGAATACACTTGAAATATACGTGTTTAGTTGAGCCTGAAAACAACTTTTAGTCTTTAATTTATTGAACTGATCCAACCATAATACTTTTGATTTTTCCAAAATAAGAGCAGCCAAAGCATTAGAATAAGTAGAGTTATAATACTTATCAATTAGGATAACTCCCACTCTTAAAAAATCTAAAACCCTTGTATAATCAGTTTTTTGAACTTGTAATAGATTAAATTGCCGATTCATTTGCAAGGCTCGCCGAATATGAGTAGAGAAACGCTCTAGTTTCAAGCATTCTATTTCTGAAAAAAAAGGCTGATCAGGTCGACGGTAAACTGCAAATAAAGTCCAACGATGTTTACCATCCTCAAGCAACATACCTGCAACATAACTCATGCCACTAGTTTTCATACATCGTTCATAAAAAGTATATTCATTTGAACCTGGCATTTTAGCGTATGCAGTTCCATCTAGCGCCAATACATGACCCACACCAGCATTTCTATATTTCGCTTGATGCAGTTGCATATCCAGTATTCTAATTTCTGCATCCTGATAACTATTAATAAATATCTGAGGAAAATTATAAATATGGGTAAAGTTTGCATGAGAATCAAGTTGGTCAAAAGCGATAAAGGCACCAGCACTACATGCCATATATTCAACCAACGCAGCTAAAACTTTTTCCCATTTAGCATTTAAAGAAGCCTCATAAATCATCCCAATCAAATCATGTTCAATTTCTGTTATCATCGGCTACAAACTCATTTGTTACTAACTTCGCATGCATTCAAACTAAGGTTCTTCATTTAGATTATCCGACTTATCTATTTGAAATATAAATTAATATCCATCAACATGTACATTGATTCAATGTGTAAATTAAAATTCATTTTTTCATAATATATTTAAAATAGGTTCCCCAGGTAATAGAAAGCTTATCTGCAATTTCATTCAAACGCACCCCGTGATAAAAATTCACAGATCATAATTGCGGTTTTCTTCAAATTATACGTCTGACTGAGAAAGCTTGTACTGTTGTTGCATTGTAGTAATAATAGTTATTGTATGATCACTGATATCTAAAATTGAAATATACGAAAGCGGTGTAATACTTGATTTCAATAAGCACTGATTAAATTGTCCTGAAAGTATCAGCAAGCCATCGATTTTATTTAAATTTTTACACGAGACCAATAAAAGAGAAGCTGTATTTGCCTAAACATTATTCGCCGCATCTACAGCTCAAAGCCATTCATGCACTTAATAAACTGTTAGAATATCTAAAAAATCCCCTAAGTTATTCAATACAATAAGCACTCACGGTACATCAGCCATAAATTTGTAGGATTACCATATTAACAGGCTTATAAATATAAATGAAATCATTCTAATCGTTAAGATAATTACCCTTCAAATGAATTTATTAGATCGCTTCAATCTCCCCTTTATCCGATATTATATGAACTATGTTCAATTTTGAGGCATTGAGCCTCTATAATTTTATCTAAGACCATTTAGTGCTAAGATCTTCTAGAATTAGGTTATAATCCACACTCAATCTTTTTGTTCTTTCTAGTGATTTGCTAATGTTACATTAACGAATCTCTCTTTACATCAACTTCGGATGATATTAGTTCTACTTGAAAATCAAAATGCCAAACTATCATAAATTAATTTATTTAAGCTTTTTATTTTTAGCAGCTTGTGGAGAAGATGGTAATTATTCTGCTGGGGTAAGCTTAGGAGGAACAGGAACGGGGCCGTTAGGAAATGGAGAGGGTGGACTTCTTATTACTGATGCGCAGCTCCCAAAACCGTCAGATGATATAGATCCAGAGCTTATACATGAATATATAATTTGGTCAAATGGAGCAATAGAAAGTCAATGTGGCGATGTAAAAGTTAGTATTCAACTTTTACACAATCAAACTAAACAACCTCTTGAATATGGTCAGGGAAGTGTTGTCTCAACGCCAACAGACTTACAACCTACAAATGTTTCGGTACAAATTACTACCGAGAATTTAATTCAACATCCTGTATTTGAATATCTCACGGAATGTAAACCTAACTTGAAACTCGAAGATCAATTCGGAAACGAATATAAAAGTAATCAGGAATATATTTGCGCAAATGATAGTTTGGTACGGGAATATGGCCCCCTTCAAAAGAATATTTATCACTATAGTTTTTCAGTACCTTTAGCCGAAAGCAAACGAACGATTCTTTATCAACCAGATTTTTCATCAAAAATACAATTAACTAAAGAGCAGCGTCAAAGCTGCACTCCACTAATTTATGAAATTAATATCGAACGCTATTAATAGTTTACCTATACGAGGTAGTAAACACTTCCTGGCTAAGGTTATGAGCAATAAATCCAGTTAGACCAATTTAGAGACCGTTAGAGTAAAACGATCTCTAGTAAATTGCCTAGCTAAGTCTGCGGTCGAATCATTACCGTTCGCGCAAAGCCTCTTTTGCTTTATTAAACGGTTTCAATAAATA
>NZ_JACVTU010000025.1:0-13724 GCF_016624705.1 Acinetobacter sp. S40 | reverse complement strand
CCTTGCCAAGGTTGGGGTCGCGAGTTCGAGTCTCGTTTCCCGCTCCAGATTTTGAAAAGCCTCAATCAAAAGATTGGGGTTTTTTCTTTTTGATTTATAACAAATTATTTTCATCAATTACTAATATCAAAATGTAAAACTCAACAGAAATAACTACACAAGAAAACTATAGAAAGCTTTTTGGTGACCAAAAGTGACTTTTTAGTGACTTAATCTTTATATCTTTTAATGGTTTTTAATCTAATTTAGTAAAATTTAAGCTTATAAGAGTCCTGATGGCACTATTCGTGATTTTAATTTATTTTCGTTATAAATGTATATCAGACTGAGTTATATTTCAAGATAGTGACCAAATTTGGTCACCAAATTAATTTATAAATATCAAAAACTTATTTAAATTAAGGTTTGTATTTTAAGAGATCCCCTACCTCAATCTCTAATAGTGCACAAAGCTTTTCAAGTGTTTCAAAATCAATTCTAGTCGATTGACCATTATAAAGTTTATGTATTGTCGTTTTACTCATTCCAGTTGCTCTCACAACATCTGCGACTTTCATACGTCTTTCTGCCAAAAGTACAGGTAGATTGCAAACAATCATTAATTACCACCATTGTGTTAAAAAGTACTTGCATAATGAAATAAACACCTTTAATATCTCCTTTGTGATATTTAATATCATTATTGTGATACTTTATAAAAGGATACAAATATGAACTTAACCTATCTTACAACAAAAGAGTTGTCAGAACGAATTCACTACAATGAGCGAACCATCCGTAACCAATTAAAGGATAGCGTACTGATTGAAGGTATTCACTACATTCGCCCGTTTGGTGGAAGAAAAATTCTTTATGTCTGGGAGCGTATCGAAAAGGATATGACCACTACAAACATAGGCTCATTACATTCTCTTCAATTGCAATAGGAGAAACTGATTATGGCCAGTATTCGTGCTAGATATGGAAAACTGAATATAGATTTCCGTTATCTTAATATGCGCTGTCGTGAAACAACAGCATTAGAAGATACCCCTCAAAATCGTAAAAAACTTGAGAAAGTTATTGAGCGTATGGAAGCAGAAATATTATTAGGCATATTTGATTATGCTAAATACTTTCCTAAAAGTACGCGATTAAAAGACATCAAAGAAACTGAAAACAAGGTGAATGCTATTAGTTCTAAAACGCCTATGTTTTCAGAATACTGTGATATATGGTTTCAGGAAAAGGAAATCGAATGGCGAAATAGCTATAAAGGAAAGATCCGAACAGTAATTAGAAAGTACTTAATTCCTTATTTCGGCACTATACCTATTATTAATGTCAAGAAATCAGACATTCTCGGGTTCCGCACATCTCTCGCCAAAGTGACTTACGGAATTTCCCAAGAATGCCTTTCACCATCAAGAATCAATCAGATAATGATAGTACTTCGTATGATACTAGATAGCGCAGCAGAACGATACGACTTTGAAAGTTGTTATAAAAACATCAAAAACCTCAAACAAACAAAAGTCGAAGTCCACCCCTTCTCTTTAGAGCAAGTGCAACTGATCTTACAAACGGTACGGGATGATTTTAAGCCTTATTACACTATTCGTTTTTTTACGGGTATGCGTACCAGTGAGATTGATGGTTTACGTTGGGAGAATGTCAATCTACAACGACGTGAGATTTATGTTCGTGAAGCCTTAGTGAATGGTCAGTTGGGTGGCACGAAGACCTATGGTTCTAATCGAACTATTCAGATGAGTGATCGTGTGTTTCAGGCGTTCTTACAACAAAAGAGTCTGAATCATGGTAAATCAGAATTTGTGTTCTGTAATCGTTCAGGTGATCCTTTAGATTATCGTCTGGTCAATCGACGCATTTGGCATCCGCTATTGCGTTTTCTTAGGTTTAAAACACGTCCTGCGTATCAAACCCGACATACTGCTGCAACTTTATGGTTGTCTGCGGGTGAAAATCCAGAATGGATTGCTCGACAGTTGGGTCATTCGACCACTGAGATGTTATTTCGTGTCTATAGCCGTTATGTGCCCAATATCACCCGGCAGGATGGTAGTGCTTTTGAGGCTATGCTGAATAAGCTGAATCAGGAAGGAGTGGCATCATGAGTAAGTCTTTCTTTGGTGGTGTCGTGGTGAGTCTTGAGGCAGATATGGTTGCTCGTGAACTGATTCTAGAGTTACAGATTCCGAAACTGCATAACCTTGCTTTTCTGCTCAATATTAATCGCTGTTTTGACGATCATCAGGCACTCCGTTTATGGATTCAGAATCTCATTGATCGTGAAGAAGTTGCCGTTGATGATCTTCCTCGCTACGTCAGGCAAAAGCTCTCATACCTTATGGCTTAAAAATTCAATTGTTATCAGGTCATCTAAGGTGACCTTGTATCTCTTATCCCTTTTTAAAGGTGATCTTTATGAATAATAAAATTTCAATTTGGATGCCAGTTTATATTGGTGATTTACAAGCGAAGTTTGCTCGTTTGACCACGGAACAGATTGGTGCAACATTTCTGCTGATGATGGATTTTTGGAAAAATGGTGACATTCCGTTTGATCTATCAATCATTAGTAGTATTTCTAAGCTTAATCCAAGCAAATCTAAAGCATTAATCCATACGCTAGTTAGATTGGAATTATTTGAGCTAAGCTCAACGCATTTGACATCCACTTATATTTCTTCGTTAAAAGAACAAGCGACACAGAATCAGAAGATGAAGTCAGATAAAGCCAAATTGGCTGCTCAGGCACGTTGGAATAAGTCGTCAAGCAATGCTCAAGCATTACCTGAATCTGTGGTCAACAATGCTCATGAATATCAACTGAATTGCACCAGTACTGCTCAAGCAAAGCACAAGCGATCCCCTTCATCTTCATCTTCATCTTCATCTTCATCAATTGAAGCAGATGAGCAAAAACATCGTACAAACTGGATTTAGAAGATTTTATGAATACGTTGGTGAATTTATCGAAAATTCAGTTTCAAGTGACTGATCAGCTCTGCCTCATTCATCATGAACATATGACAGTGATAGGCGGTCATTTGATTTGTAAATCGTGTGCTAAGGAGAAAGTCGTAAATGCACAGGATCAGAATTTGGCTGAAATGCAAAAGTCTCTGCTGCAGCAACGAATTTCAAATGCAGGTTTAAAGAAACGATATGTCGATTGTGGCTTTAAAAACTTTGCTGTAATAAACCAAGCACAAGAAAATGCAGTGTATCGCTGTCAATGCTTCGCTGAGCAGCTTATTTCAGGTGAGATCTCGAACCTTTTATTATTTGGTTCATCAGGTACAGGTAAAACGCATCTCAGTGCTTCGATCATTCGTAATATTTTACATCGTAGTCTTCGCTCTGTAAGATATTTTACCAGTGCCGAAATTGCACAAAAGATGATGGATTCATGGTCAGATCATAGCTCTAGCGAAGATGAAATTATTCGGCAGTTAACGAGTTTTGATTTATTGGTGATTGATGAATATGGTCTACATGATCGCCATGAGAAACCTCTGGAAATGGTGCATAAAGTTTTATACAGTCGTTATGATCAAATGAAGTCAACCTTACTCATTTCTAACTTTCCTCTTGCTCAATTCGAAAAAGATGTAGGGACCAGACTTTGGTCTAGACTGCACGAAAATGGTTTGATGATTGTACCGTGTTATTGGGATGATTTTCGAAAAGGTGAGTAACCATAAGATTCATAAGTCAGAAATGTCCGCTATCATATTTTTAAGCGGACATTTCTATTTTGGGCTTATATTGCTGCTTCGCATAAGCTGTATTATGTTAATTTTAGAAATATTAAAAAATTAAGAAGAAAGGTTAAGCATATTGAATGTCAAATGAACTATTCAATCTTTGAAATATTCGTATAGCTGTAGTTTCAAAAGCTCCATCTGTAAGCTCAATACGAATTGGATTTGGATAAAGAGTTATTAAATCTTGTACAGAAGGTTTTTGAGTACCTGGAATACAGTTGATTAGTGTCATAAGAGTATCCGGACTAAATGAACTTGCACTTCTTGCTGTAAGAATTAAAGCAGGCATAATTAAACCTTTAAAAAAATTGATAAATTGAAAGCTATTAATATTATATCAGTTTAAATAAGTTTCATTGATGATATTCATTTAACATAATGGCGCTTATGCGAAGTCTAAAATCAAAAATTATTATTTTTCATAAACTTATTTATTTTACATAACACCAAAAAACACCAAAAATCCGCTTTGGAAACAATGCGGATTTTTTTTGACCGACTTTGTCACTTTTAGCCAATAAAATTGATTAAAAAATAATCAAAATTGCAATTTTTCCTGACAACTCAAGCGTCACACAACTGAAATAATCCACAAAATTTGCGGATAAATCTTGGGATAAAATCATGTACGTTTTGGCGTACAACCATTCAGGAAAATCACCAATAGTCATATCCGCACAGATTTCCTATGATGAAACCATAGAGAGCAGGATGCTCCATATAACAACAATAAGATCAGCGACAGGACGCGAGGGATGACAGGAGTTGATCCTAAGATGCAAATACGAAAAACCTCGACAGGATGTCGGGGTTTTTTATTGCCATTTGCAAAGTCATTCAATCAGTCTTAATATATAGATTATAATCTATATTTTGGTTGTAATATGTGGACAGTCATTACAACGGATCTGTTTAATGAATGGCTTGAACAGCAAGATGAATCAACACAAGAGAAAGTCTTGGCTGCATTAGTTGTTCTGCAACAGCAGAGACCAAGTTTAGGTCGTCCCTTAGTCGATACCGTCTACGACTCTAAATTTACCAATTTGAAGGAACTCCGTGTTCAGCATCGAGGTAAACCGTTAAGGGTACTTTTTGCATTTGATCCATTACGACAAGCCATTGTGCTGTGTATTGGTAATAAGAGTGGTAAAAAGCGTTTTTATACAGAGATGCTAGCTATTGCTGATGAGCAATACGAACTTCATCTCTCAACTTTAGGAGATCAATCAGATGGCTAAGACCCTACAAGAATTATTAGCTAGTCGCTCTCCAGAGAGCCAAGCTCGTATTCAACAAATGGCTGATGAGTTATTGCTAGAGAATCAGCTTTACCTTATTCGTGAAGAACTAGAAATTTCTCAAAAAGAATTGGCTGAAACCCTTGGTATTAAACAACCTTCACTTTCAGCTATCGAAAATCGTGGCAATGACCTTAAGATTTCAACAATGAAAAAGTATGTTGAAGCAATGGGTGGAAAACTTCGTATTGATGTAGAACTTCCAACAGGAAAACATATAGGATTCAATGTATAACTTGCTTCACCTACTCTATATTACCAAATAACAATTTGGCTTCATTGTGTAAGGTCTTTGGTACATGAAAAAAATTTATATTTGGCTAATTTTCACAGTATTGATAGGGCTTTTACCTATCATTGCTAGAATTACAGCTGTGAATATTTTTATTCTTAAAGATGTCGTTACTATAAGCCCTGTAGATATTATTGTATTTGGTATTGTCCTACATGTATCTATTCTAAATGAATTAAACAATCTTCAAAAAGATAATGAATGGAGGCTGATAGCAATCGGGATTTCTACCTTCTTTATTATTGGATATGTATTACTACTAAGTGCGGCAATTTGTAGTGAAAGCAAAAATTTAGCTATAAATATAGATCTACTATTAAGTGCATCTATATCTTTGGCAATTATTTCATTTATCCAATGCTTTGTAATTTTATATCACTATAGAAAAATAGAATTGGAGTATTAACCAAAATGAATACTTTAATACTTTACACTGCTATAATTTTGTTTTTATTAGGTTTAATTTTCTGTATTTGGTCTATATTTCATATCAGAAAAAAACACTATGATGACTATATTAAGAGGAAAAGATGAAGTTAAAAAATTTTATTTATCTCGATAAAGATAAGATGTACTCCATTTCTTCACAAATGTTCGAAGGAATTGCTCAAGAGTTACTAAAAGAAGAAACTCTTGAGAATCAAGATAGCGAAACCCAAGGTGGTCCTCTACTTAGTGGAAAAGTACTAGCTGATGTTGTAAAAAATACAACTAAATCAACTGAAAAAAAATTTTTACATGACTACTCATTTACTCTCTTTGAAAAAGAACTAAATGATAAACAAGTAATTTTAGATATTAGTGACTTAAACCAACAAGAAATTAGTGAAAAAATAGAAAGTTATTCTTTTATCAAAATCACCAAAGAAGTCACATTCAACGATCATCTCAAACTTCAAGATTTTTTCTCAAAATTTAATCAATTTGGTACAGCTATTAGTCGAATGGTAATCTTTAGTGACCGACAAAAATTAGAAGGTTTAGGGAAACAAAGAAGGGATCAATATATAAAAGAAAAAGAAAGTGAACATCATCAAGACCCTAAGTTTTTAGAAAGCTTTGTTTTATTATCTAAACAAGGTTTTAATGATAATTTTGAAGTATCTCAAACTGTTGATAACTTATTAATCACCTCTTACTTAAATAGAGATTATTTAAGAGAAAGTGAAAATATTTTAATTAGAAAATATTCTAGAAAAACAAATGTTAAGGTAAGTATTATTGGAACAGTTTCCCAATACTTGATGTCAAATAATGCAATACCAAAAGAAGATTTCGATGGTGATCTAAGCGCTCATATGCGAAATATGTTCGAACATTTAGCTAATGTAGAATATTCAATTTCTGGAAAATCAGATAATGAAATAGTTATAGATCCAATAGCAGCATATATAGAATTATAAGGATACAAAGCCATGGACGGCTTTTTATTTAACATAAAATCTCTTATGCGCAGTTGAGCTATCTAAGACCAAATCTTTCTAGTTCAGCAGGATTGAATGTTTCATCAAACATATGGTGATCCCGTTTGGCTGTTTTGAGTGCAGTAAGCGTATAAAAAAAGCAGCTTTCACAAAGCTGAACTTCGTAACGCTCACCATCGTGTTTTGATCCATATCCCCAATGGGCCTTCAAAGTACCAAATTCTAAAGTAGTAGCTTGGTCGCAGACATCACATAGAACATCAACAGTCACTTCCTTTAATTGTGCCGCTTCAAATTCCATTAATAATCTCCAGAGTGATTTACTATGAAAATTAGAGCCCTACGATGTCAACGTAGTGCTCTAAACAGCTTATTCCAAATTAGATTTGCGATAATACTGATGCTTTCTTTTTGAATTATGCTTCCAACTTTTAGCAACGTCATAAACATAGGTTGGTAAATCATCCCAATCATCAGGCAGGCCCGAACCACGTGCGACACGAAGTTTAAGCGGAAAGTCCTTGTATTCAATACGATGCAGACAATAAAAGCTACGCTCTTGATAAGTGCTAAATTTTTTAAATACAGAACTTCTAACATTGGGATAAATTTCCCAAAAATAGTCATAACGTGTGCTGTGTATAGATTTCCTATACTGATATTTCAGTTTTTTCATTGTTCCTCCTAGGTGACATTACCTAGAAGGGATCCTCTGCAAAATAGTACATCGTCTTTCATTCTACGAATTACAAATTTATATTTAAAAGTACCACAAAGTAGTATAAAATCAACTACTACAAGGTAGTATAAACATAAGCAATGTATACAATATGTGAAACCCCTTTATTTACCAAATACTGTCTTGTTTATTGGACTCAGGAAGAATATGAGGAATTTAAAACATTCTTGGCATTAAATCCTGACGCTGGGGATGTCGAACCCAATTCGGGTGGCATTCGTAAGATCAGATGGACTAGCGGTGGTCGAGGCAAAAGTGGTGGTGTGAGAGTCATCTACTTTAATCGTTTAACAAATGGAGAGATTTGGTTATTAACCTTGTACAGTAAAAAGCAAACGGTACAGCTTAGTAAGAAAACCCTTCAAGCATTGGTGGAGAAATTAAATGACTCGTTTAATGACTGAAAAAGAACTGGAAGCTTTTGAAGCAACTAGAGATATTGAAGCTGAAATCTTACAAGGCATTGATGATATGCTTGCCAATAATGCCGCGAAAAGAACATTAATTACTGAAACAGATGTGGCATTAGCTCGTAGAAAGGCTCAACTCACACAAGATCAATTTGCCAAAATTCTTGGTGTATCAAGACGAACCCTTGAATCATGGGAACAAGGTGTGAGACGACCATCGGGAGCAGCAACATCACTGATTCGCTTGTTTATTGTTGATCCAAAATTTGTAAAAGAAAGTCTGGCTTAATTTCTCTAGCTTTCGTAAAAACAATAAAAAAACCCCGACATCCTGTCGGGGTTTTTCGTATTTGGTGCTTAAGCGTGACTCCTGTCTAGCTTCACGATCCTGGTGTCTGACTTATGATTATTGTTTTAGGTCTTCGAACATCCTGTTCTTGATGAGTCCATGATAGGAAATCGAGTGTCGCCTGCCTATTGGAGAATGTCTTGAATGGCTGTAAGCCAGAACGTAGAGTGAAAGGACCAAAAAATTATCCCAAGAATTGTCCGCAGAAAATGGGGATAAATTCAGAAAAGGAAGCCTTAAGAAATCGGAAAAAGTTGCGATTTTGACTATTTTTTAACCAATCTTATTGGCAGAATATGACAAAAGCGTTTAAAAAAACGCCGAGATGTGTCGAATTCGGCGTTTTGATGAGTTTTTGGATGATTTAACATACCTAAGTTATTGATATTAATAAACTTATAAAAGACGATTTCGGATAACGCCCATTATGTTAAATTTTACTTTTTTACTTGGTTAATTTGAGGGAGTGTTCTCCTTGAATTAGGAGCTAAGAATGAACGAAATATGCACATCGTGTTTTGAAAATCATGGCATAAAAGAAACTGCTCTGAGAGTTATTAATAAACAAGCTGATCAAGTAGTCTGTAAGAGCTGCTTAAAAAATGGATACGCCTTATCCAGTGAAGAGTTGCTTATTATTATGAATCAATTTTTTGTTATGGGCTCAATTCCGCCAGAGGTAGCTGGTCCCGCACCCATATTCCAATTCAATGAATATAAATATCCAGGAGATGTGCAATTTCTCACAGAGTTAGATGCGGACCTCAAAAAAATCACTGATGCAACTAGAGTGGGCCTTTTTAACTACGGTCCCCCGTTATGGCGTTTAGGATATACCAACCATTACCAGTTGCTAGTATTTGATAATGTGCAAGGTAAAGACAGAGATAACATATGGCAGGCTATTATTAGCTGCTGTACTGAAGAAATCCTTAATGTTGGGTATTGTATTTATCGGGTTCGGACTGGTGAAAATTTACCGCCAGCAAATTCGTCAGAGTTCGATACTCCACCACAGGAGTACACTAAAAACGGTCGATTTAATTCAGAATCAACACAAATATTTTATGGTGCTAGTGACATTGAAACATGTCTTCATGAGACTAGAGCCTCATTATCAGATTACATTATGCTAGCAAAATTTAGCGTAGAAAAGCCACTAAAGGTTCTCAATCTATCTCGTACTAATGAGAGTAAGGCTAGTACAGAGTTTGACAGAGTTGACCTAATGCTTCAAAGGTTATCTTATGTAGGAAAAGACGAATATAGTCTTTGCCAAGAACTCTCTCGAGAAATAAAGTTGCGTGGATATGATGGCTTTATTACAAATAGTTATTTTGGGCAGGCTCACAAGAAAGAGCTTTTAAATATTTCATTATTTGGGTATCCCGTAGCAGAAAAAAAGCTCAAAATAACATCGACTAACAACCTCAAAATAACGTCCATAGCATATGAGTATTCATACGGTCCAGTTAATGATAACCACGCATTAGATAAATCAAAGTTAAAACTGTTAGGCGAAAAAATGTCGGATATAGTATTGGATAGTGAGGCTAGCTTTGATGACGTGAATAAGCTAATGGATGAATTAAAATCACTGGTAAGTTGTAGAAGTAATAAGCCTATTTGATGCTTATGCTGAAATAGCAAAAGACTTCGACTTGGGAGATTCTAGGCGGTCAATTTCAGTATTTGTATTTCCTAGAAGCTTTCAATCGGAGTATTATAGATACTTTGATTAGGTTCTAATATAATTTCGCTAGATATAAATAGTATCTCTATTTTCTTTCTCATTTTATAAAATTATGAATAATTTCTGGACTATATTTTTTACAATAACAGGCTGGATTATAGGTATAGTATCAATCCTTTATGCCTATTTTTCAGGAAAAAAGAGTGATGAAAAATTTGCTAATGTTCTTGATAAATTAGCTTCTCAACCTATAGAACTTTTGGCCATTCTTAGCTCACCAAATGAAAACAAAGTTGTTGAATTGTATGATTTTCAAAATAGGGTTAATGAACCTTATGTTTTATCTAAGTTTGATATAGATAATGATGGTGAAGATGAAATTTTTATACAATCAGGTGCAGGCCCATATAGTTGTAGATTAGAAATATATAATTATATAAAAGATCCAGATCAACAAACACTTCAATTAATGGATACAGTCGTAGTTAGTACTATGGCAGGATACATTTTCAATGATATTGATAATGATGGGATACTAGAGATTATAACAAACGATAACTCTATTAGGGCTGATAAACCTTATGTCCTAGGTTTTAGAGATAGAGTAATTTTCAAATTTATAGATAAAAAGATTCGAGAAATATCACGTTTAGAGCTATATACAGAACAGGAAATGAAATCAAGGCTAGAAGCATTTGAAAAAGAGAATTTTAGTTAAAACCCAAAGTAATGCAATGCCGAAAAAAAGTTAAAATATAAACCATCTATCTTTTTTGAAAATTTAAAGTAATGACAATAGGTGATAAAAAATTTCCAGTAGCTTTCAAAAGCTACTGTAGGACTCTTAACTTAGCAGTTAAAATTTCTCGCTTGGGTGCAGGACGATATGGTCAAGAGGATAAAGTAGTTTGGGCCTCTATTCTTTTTACTAAATTATGCACGACTGGTAGAAGCTTAAGAAAGCTACTAGATCACGATGTCTCAAAAGAATACAAATCTGATTGGGATTATGCATCTGCTTTTAGCCTTACAAGAAATTTAATGGAATGTTATCAAACACTTTTTTATTTATGTTTTGACAATGTATCTGAAGAAGAATTAAAAGCACGAAAAGCTCTATTTAATGTACATGATTATTATTCTCGTAAACAGTTTTTCTCATTTGTATCAGAGATTCATAATATACAGAAAGAAGATTTTGAAATTGAAAAACTAGTTTTAGATCAACTTGAAAATTCTATTTTTTTTAAAAGTTTAGATGAAAAAGACAGAGGTAAATATTTGAAAGGTAAAAATGCCTTTTTTATAAGTAGAGAAGATATCGAAGAGCGAGAGGGAATGAATAAAAATGATTTCAGGTACTGGTATAAACTCCTGTCCTCAAATGTTCATTCTTTCCCAATGGGTTTTTTTAGGATGATTGATGGAGATCGAGGAACAGGAGTTCATTCAGAGGTTGAAGAAAAATACAGTGCAGTGGCTTTAGAACTTGCTGAAAGTTATTTAGTTCGTGGCTGTTACAACATGCTAAGCTTTTTTCCAGATATCTTGGAAAAAATGAGTCCTCAGGAAAAAAAATTACTCTATATTGAATGACACAAAATCTCGAACACTACCGATTAATTCTTAGTTTTTCTAAAATTAAGATAATACAGCTTATGCGAAGTCAATTTTATAATTTTAATTAAATCAATTACTTATGCAATAACAAGCAGTCCAATCCTACCTGTTTGGACTTTTTTTATGGATTTTTCTCGTTCCACGGTTATTCTTTGACCATTGTTCCACGAATTTAATTATCTTCAAATTATAAAGTTTAATCTTACTTGCACTACGGCACTGTTTATTCTTTCATTGATAGGTTTTATACTGATTATTCAATCATTCACTACACCTATTAATGTCAGATCAACCTTTATCGCTTAACGAATATCTTGCATCTGTCAAAGAGATCATTCAGTTAACCTTTGAGGAACCTGTTTGGGTAAAGGCAGAGATCCGCAATCTCATGATTAAAGGGGGTCACTATTACCTAGAGCTTGCAGAAAAGGAACAAGACACAGATAAAATTATCGCAAGCTGCAAAGCCACCATTTGGAAGTTTACTGCTTTAAAAATCGTTTTAAAGTTTGAACGTGAAAGTGGCATTGAACTATCAAAAGATTTAAATGTACTGATCAGAATCAAAGCACGTTTTGATCCTCAGTATGGATTTTCAGTGAATGTTGAAGAAATTGATTCAAATTATACCTTGGGAGATATTGCCAAGCGCTATCAGCAAATTCTTGAACGACTAAGCAAAGAAGGATTACTTCATAAAAATAAGATACTGGCGTCCCCATTTGACATTCAAAATGTTTTAGTTATCGCGCCGCTAAATGCAGCAGGTCTTGGTGATTTTAGAAAAGATGCCGATGTACTGGATCAAGCAGGCGTATGTCATTTCGTCTATCATAGTGCAACTTTTCAGGGTAATACGGCTGCACTAAGTATTATTGAGTCACTCAGTTCAGGCTTAAAACAATGGGCTCAAGATTTTGATGCTCCCCCTGATCTGATCGTCATTATTCGCGGTGGCGGTGCAGTGAATGATTTAGCCTATCTGAATAACTACGATCTAGCAGCCCTACTATGTAAACGATCAGTTCCAATCTGGGTGGGTATCGGCCATGAAAAAGATAGGACAATTCTTGATGAAATTGCACATCGTTCTTTTGATACACCGAGTAAAGTAATTGGCGGGATTCGCAATCTGATTCTAGAAAGAGTACGTGAAGCAATAAACAGCTTGCAGACCATCAAATTGTGGTCACAACATCAGATCAGTGCATATCAAAGTCAAAATGATCAGTACATCAGTATGATCAAAACACTGACGATTAATCGTGTAATAGATGCAAAAAAAAGTATTGATACATTCAGAGATAGTACGCATTACTTTGCTCAGTCCCAGCTTAAACTCGCATCGTCTCATGTTGAAGGTCTCATTCGAGAAACTCTTATTCAAAACCCAAAACATGTACTGAGTAAAGGTTATGCAATTGTCCGCAGCAATCATCAGGCCATTTGGTCCATTCAACAGATTTCTGATGCTTCCATTGAGGTTGAACTTCAAGATGGATTTATTCAAGCAGATATAAAAAAGGTAATTCCACATGACTAAAAAAGAACTTTCGTTTAAGGACGGCTACGACATTTTGAAGAAAAATGCTGAACTTCTTGAATCACAGGAAGAACCAGACATTGATAACTTGATGAAGATCGTCGAAGAATCTATGGAGGCATACAAAGCCTGTAAATCAAGAATTGATACAGTTCAACAGGCTTTGAACGAAACATTTAATAACTCTTAAAATCTTTATCTATTCATTATGAAATACAAATTAAACTCAACTTTGGTTGCAACCTGTGACGGTACATAGTTCAATCCTACCGACAATACCAATGGCAGCAATAAGGTGAAGTATCAATTTTTTTCATCTGATTCTTATCCTTATTGATCATCGACTTTAAACCAGTACGAATATTCCTTTGGCTGACCATCCACCAGAACATTGCTGAGTTTGACATCGTATATCACGTTCAATTTCAAATCGTCAAAGTTAAACTGGATATGGTTGGGAACTCCGATATTTTCATAGCGGATATTACTGATCTTTTGTTTAGCCCCACTACTTCGTTCTGTGACGACTACAGTGGCTTTGGCGTAGTCCACATTTCGATTAGCAAAAAAATTCTTTTGA
>NZ_JACVTU010000024.1:0-19278 GCF_016624705.1 Acinetobacter sp. S40 | reverse complement strand
CGCGACCCCAACCTTGGCAAGGTTGTGCTCTACCAACTGAGCTATTCCCGCGTGCCGCTTATAATACATTAAGCAAATCAAGGGTCAACCACTTTATGCAAATAATGCTATTGATTGCATAAAATAAAATCATATTTTTTCCGTTAGGGCTTGAGTTACTCAGTTTACGTGTCTTTATTATGAGTTTTTCAGCGTTTTAGTCATAGGCAGGTTATACTTCTATTCATCTTTCTATGCCAATAGGTGGCTATGATGGCTTTAGAACAACAACTGATTGAACGTTTAAATACATTGCAACCCACGCATCTTAAAGTGATCAATGAGTCTTCAGGTCACGGTGGCTACTTTCCAGGTAAAGAGAGCCATTTTAAAGTGGCGGTGGTAAGTCCAGTTTTTCAGGGATTGCGATTAGTGCAGCGCCACCAAAAGGTATATGCAGTAGCGACTGATCTGATGAGTCCAGGTAAAATTCATGCTTTGGCGATTCATGCCTATACACCTGATGAATGGCAAGGCCAAGTCCCAGATAGTCCTGAATGTGCACATGCACCCAAAAATTAATCGACCCGATAGATTTAGATAAAAATGGATACACATTTATTCGTTGTGATTATTCACATTGTTGGTTTAGTGTTGGTGGGTCTGGCAGTATTGTTTCGTTCTATGCCGATATGGATGAATGCACGAGATCAATCTGAATTTTCCGCGCCAAAGAAAATCTGGATTGCTCTACAACATCTGGGTTTTACTGTACTCGTTGTGTCAGGAATTGTTTTGTTGTATCTAAACAATTTTCAAATACAAACGTGGTTTTATGCCAAGATCATTTTATTTTTAGTGATGCTTTCCGCATTAAATAAAGCATTTAAAAAGGATCAATCTATTTTACTGGTACAACGTCGTGCTGGTTTAGTCATTGGTTGCGTGGCTTTTGTTGCCGTATTAGGATTGGTGATAATAAAACCAGTTTTTAGTTAATTGTTTGACATTCTTTACATTTATATTTGTATGCTAGGTTAAACTGTAAACAAGTTTGAAAAAAAAGTGATGAGGGATAGCATGTTTACACGGGTGGTATTTAACCAAAAAGGTGGTGTGGGTAAATCGAGTATCACCGTAAATCTGGCAGCAATTAGCGCTCAGCAAAATTTAAAGACACTGGTCATTGATTTGGATCCTCAGGCGAATTCAAGCCAATACCTTTTAGGTGAACAGGCAACCTATTCCGCAGATAAAAATGCTTTAGAACCGAATATTGAAAACTTTTTTGACGATGTATTGGGTAATAACCAGCAAAAAGGTCTGATTGGTAATGCCATAGGTTCAATCTTAAAATCACGATCAAAAGGTCTGGATAGCTATGTGCATCGTACTGCCTTTCCAAAGCTAGATGTAATTCCAGCCAGCCCAACGCTCGGTACATTAGAACATGCACTTGAATCCAAGCATAAAATCTATAAATTACGTGATTCTTTACAACAATTGAGTAATCAATATGATCGGATTTATATTGATACACCGCCAGCTTTTAATTTCTTTACCCTGTCGGCATTGATAGCCGCAGATCGTGTGCTGATTCCATTCGACTGTGATGTTTTTTCCAAACGTGCGTTACAAACTTTGATTGAAAATGTGATCGAAACCCAAGATGATCATAATAATAGTCTGGAAATTGAGGGTATTGTAGTCAATCAATTTCAGGCACAGGCAAAATTGCCAAGAGAAGTGGTCCAACAGTTAAAAGATGAAGGTTTGCCCGTATTAAATAGCATGTTGCCGCCTTCGATTTTAATGAAAGAATCACATCAAAAAAACTTACCATTGGTTCATTTGTCACCAGAACATAAACTGACACAAGCGTATCAGACCCTGTTCGCAGAAATTGAACCTAAATAATTTGAGAAAAGCGATGAAAGGCTTATATTTAGTTCCTCTGGTAGCATTGACGGTATTGCTGGGTGCCTGTGCTACAACGGTTAAACCAACGTATGTATCTCCTGCCCAGTACCAGTCACTCAACTGTCAACAATTGCAAAGTGAATATAATCGTATTCAGCTCTATATCGAAAATGGCGTACAAACACCAAAACGTACAGGTGTTGGTTTAGGCGTTGGACTTGGTGGAGGTTGGGGACGAGGCGGTTGGGGCTTTGGTCCAACTGTTTCCGTAAATATGGGACAATCTTCTGATACGAAAAATACCGAACTTTCACGGGTTTTAGGCCAGCAGGAAGCGATTGTGCAAGCTGCACAATTTAAAAACTGTCCCATTATTGTGAAGAAAAATGCCAGCTAGAACATAGAAAAAGAGTCCTGTTTTGTGGTTTTGATGCAACGGGACTCAATAATTTTTTGTCAAAATGTTTCATAAAATATCTTTTTTAATCAATTGTATAGTTTCTTTTTATGGTTTTTTCTAGATCAATTCATGGGTTCAACAGCCAATAAAACTTGTCAGTTAAATTCAATTTCATATAAGGTGTGCCCACCTTCTTTACGATGGATACTCTATGATTGAAAGCTGGTTTTTTGTATTGGCGATGCTTGCAGTGCTTCTTATTCCTGGACCAACCAATGCGTTGTTTGCCAGTGCTGCTCATCATCAAGGAATTACAAAAACTGCTTCTTTTATTCCTGCGGAATGGTTAGGTTATTTGTATGGCATTGCGATTTGGGCATTATTAATTCATTTAGGACAGCCGATCTGGCCAGCACTTACTCCAATTCTGCATCTTGTTAGTGCTTTGTATGTGATTTGGCTGGCTTTTAATTTATGGAAAAGCTCACATTTACAGAAACATAGTCAAAGTCATAAAGCAATTCGACCTAAACAGGTGTTTTTTTCGACATTAAAAAATCCTAAGGCTCTTTTGTTTGCAGCGGGCATTTTTCCACCTGAAACGTGGGATTCACTGCAAAGTGCAATTTTAGTTTTAGCTGTATTTAGTTTAATTCTATTTCCTAGTGCATGGTTCTGGATGGTATTTGGTCGTGCCTTACTCGCAGGAAATATTAAGGGTTTAAAAGCCGATCGTTTATATAAAGGATCGGCAATGTTGTTGTTGTTATGTATGTTACCCGTCATTTTTCGGTTCTTTTGATGTTACTTTTTAGAGTTCAGAACTTGACGTTTATGACTAAATTTCTGGCGAATAAACGCAATAATTCCAGGCAATACGCTCAAAATAATAATCCCAAAAATGAGGTGAGTGAAATTATCCTTAACCATTGGCATATTTCCAAATAAATATCCCAGTGTAATAAATGAAGCCACCCAACATAAAGCACCAATTACATTATAAGTGAAGAAAAACTTATAATTCATACTGCCTGCACCAGCCACAAATGGAGCAAAGGTCCGTGCAAAAGGAATAAATCGGGCAAAAATAATAGTTTTACCGCCGTGACGTTCAAAAAACTCATGAGTTTTGGTCAGATGTGCTTTGTTAATAAAACGTGAGTTAATTTCAAATACACGCGGTCCTATAAAACGACCAATATGATAATTCAGCGTGTCGCCCAATACTGCTGCAATAAACAGTAATATCCCTAAAACCCACGGATCCATTGCGCCTGTAGATGCAGCTAATGCACCCGCAGCAAATAGCAAGCTATCACCTGGTAAAAAGGGCATGACCACTAACCCTGTTTCCACAAAAATAATCAGAAACAAAATTGCATATATCCATACGCCATAATTGCGAATAAACTCGAGCAGATGATCATCAACGTGCAAAATAAAATCAATAAGTTCCATGACAGGCTACAGCGCAAAATTGTGATCAAATCCTAGCAGTGCCGTGTCTGAAAGTCAGTATCAATAGGTAAAAAGTTACATCTTTTATTGTCTTTTATTTGGAACGATACGTCTGGAAAATGAATATTTATTGCAAAAATAAACCAGCTTAAGATGGTCTCATCAAAACAACATAATTTGAAATCAATCTAAAGGGCAAATGTTATGTTTAATCCAAATGTCGTTGTAAGAAACATGGTTAATCAATCTGGCGCAGATTCTGTTATCTCACTGATCGCACGAATTCTGATGGCTTATATTTTTCTAGTTGCAGGCTGGGGGAAAATCACCGCTTATTCAGCAACAGTAGGCTATATGGAGGCAATGGGTGTACCCGGTGGCTTACTACCTTTAACCATTTTAGTTGAATTTGGCGGTGGTTTAGCCTTGTTATTTGGTTTTCAGGCACGTTTTGCAGCCTTAGGATTGGGCATTTTTAGTATTATCACTGCATTTATTTTTCATACAGGTGATGATCAGGCACAAGCCATTAACTTTATGAAAAACTTTGCCATGTCTGGTGGCTTATTTTTCTTGATGTTGCATGGCGCAGGCAAGTTTAGTCTAGATGCCGCAATTGAAAAATAAAATGTGGAAAAGTACAAGGTAAACTTTATTTTACCTTGTATTACAAAACTCTAGCCGACATCGTTTTAACTTTCTGTTTAGATAACTTTGAAAATATTTAAACCTAGAGAGAATAATGAAAAAATTAATACTTAGTGCCTCAGTCTTGGCTACCATGGTTTTATCTTCTCATACATTTGCAGGTAAAGATGATCATGTGATTATTCAGGAAGCTGCAAAGAATATTGCAACGGTGCAGCAAGTCGCCAAAATGAAAGATGAAAGTGGCGTGACGCTGACAGGTCAAATTACCAAACACATTAAAAGCGACCATTATGAGTTTAAAGATCGTTCTGGCACGATTAGTCTAGAAATTGATGATGACATTTGGCGTGCAGCAGGTTTAAAAGTGGGCGATCATGTTCGTGTCGTGGGCGAGGTGGATACACATCGCTATAAACCAACAGATATCGAAGTGGTAAAAATCGAAAAAATTCAGCATTAAAGAGAAGGCACTGATTCAGTGCCTTTTTTATACTGTTTTTATTCAAGTTTTTGGCAATGGAAAGAACGTGCGTGGCATCGTGAAAAATGCTAGAATATTGCGCTTCTCTCGTTGCCTTGCATAGTTGCGTAATCATGACAACCAATACCCACATTACTGATGATCGTATCTTGATTCTGGATTTCGGATCTCAATACAGCCAGCTGATTGCACGTCGTGTACGTGAAGCAGGTGTATATTCTGAAATGTATGCTTTTGACATGTCTGAAGAAGACATCCGTGCTTTTAATCCAAATGGCGTGATTTTGTCAGGTGGGCCTGAAAGTGTGCATGAGGAAGGTAGTCCGCGTGCGCCTCAAGTTGTATTTGAACTTGGTGTACCTGTATTGGGAATTTGTTATGGTTTTCAAACCATGTCTGAACAGTTGGGCGGTAAAGTTGAACCGGGGACTGTGCATGAGTTTGGCTATGCAGAAGTTGATATTCAACAACGTGACCAACTGATTGGTAATTTGCAGGATCGTGAAGATCAACTGCATGTCTGGATGAGTCATGGTGACAAAGTAGGGCGTTTACCAGAAGGTTTCCATACAACAGCGAGTACACCAAGCTGTCCATATGCGGCAGCATCTGATGAAACCCGACGTTTCTATGGTGTTCAGTTCCATCCTGAAGTGACACATACTGCCAAAGGTGCAGAGTTGCTGTCTAATTTTGTCCATAAAATTTGTGGATGTGGTGGCTTATGGACACCAGAACACATTATTGATTTACGTGTAGAGCAACTTCGTCAGCAAATTGGTGATGAAAAAGTTTTACTCGGTTTATCGGGTGGTGTCGATTCATCGGTCGTTGCTGCATTGTTGCATAAAGCGATTGGTGACCAGTTAACATGTGTATTTGTAGACAATGGTTTACTTCGTCTAAACGAAGGTGATCAAGTGATGCAAATGTTCGCAGATAACATGGGAATCCGCGTCATTCGTGCCGATGCAGAAGAGCGTTTCCTCACTGCGCTAGCGGGTGAAGTGGATCCAGAGAAAAAGCGTAAAATCATTGGTCGTGAGTTTATTGAAGTATTTGCTGAAGAAGCGCGTAAACTAGATGGCGTAAAATTCCTTGCGCAAGGAACGATTTATCCTGATGTGATTGAATCTGCTGCCAGCAAACAAGGTAAAGCGCATGTGATTAAATCCCACCATAATGTCGGTGGTTTGCCAGAAGATTTAGCTTTTGACTTGGTTGAGCCGTTACGTGACTTGTTTAAAGATGAAGTTCGTAAGCTGGGCACAACACTGGGTCTTCCACACAGCATGATTTATCGTCATCCGTTCCCAGGACCAGGTCTGGGGGTACGTATTTTGGGTGAAGTGAAGAAAGAATATGCAGATATTCTTCGTCTGGCTGATGACATCTTTATGCAAGAGCTTCGTGCCAGCGGTTGGTATGATAAAACTGCACAGGCCTTTGCGGTATTCCAACCTGTAAAATCTGTAGGTGTGGTGGGTGATGGCCGTCGTTATGCATGGGTGATTGCACTTCGTGCTGTGGAAACGGTTGACTTTATGACTGCACGTTTTGCTCATCTCCCTTATGATTTGGTTGATAAAATTTCAACGCGTATCATGAACGAAATCAAAGATGTTTCCCGTGTCGTTTATGACGTGTCATCTAAGCCACCAGCTACGATTGAATGGGAGTAATTCAGGGCCTTCAAAAAGCTAAGCTTTTTGCCTGAATTACGCCAAGAGCTGTGCTCGCGGCAGAGGGCTTTCAAAAGGCAACGCATTTTGCCGATTTTGCACCCAGCGCTCTGCGTGTGGCAGAGGGCTTTCAAAAAGCTTGATGTGTTTGAAAGACTATTCACATCGTTCAAAAAAGGCCGACTTTTCCAAGTCGGCTTTTTACTGCTTTATGATGAATTTTAATTTTAAAAGTTGATTTATATTGAATAATTTTAATCAATGAATCTGTTAATCACGATTAGCTGAAATGAATTTAAAAATCTTATTCACTTGTAACGGCCTGCTAAAAAATAAAAGACTAAATTTATAAGGACTTGGTTACTTTGTGAGTAAGTTAGGTACTTATTGCCAATAAACAGAGCGTTAAAAACGCTTTTTTTTATATCTTAATATTTTAAAGATAAAATTGGTAAATTAATAATTTTATTATTTAACAATGTATTAATATGTATTTAAAAGTTTTAACTTGATAAAAGATATTTAAAGATATATCTTAATATGTATAAATTAATCAGTCTGGGAAAATAAGATGAAACATGCATCTGATCATCATTGTGAACCCTCTTCCTCTCATGATGTCCCTCAACGTTCAGGCCGTCGTGGACGTTTATTTGAATCCGGTCGCATGAAACTTCTGGTTTTGCATCTGATTCAACAAAGCCCCAAACATGGTTATGAAATCATTAAAGAAATTAGTGATTTAGTCGGTGGAGATTATAGTCCTAGTGCCGGCACGATTTATCCGACATTGACCAATCTGGAAGAAATGAAGCTGATTTCATTGCTAGATACGGAGCGTAAGCACTATCAGGTGACTGAAGAGGGCACGGTGTATTTAAACCAACAGCAGGACATGCTGACTGCGTTATTGGAAAAACTACGTTTGAGACGTGAAATTCATGGCAATGATCAACTCATTGATATTCATCGTGCGATGGAAAACCTCAAGACAGCGCTGCGTCTTAAACTGAATGTTGCAGATTTAAAAGCAGAACACATTCATCAAATTGCAGAAAAGATTGATCAGGCGGCAGTTGAAATTGGCCGTTTGTAAAATTGAAATGACATTGGAATAGATCGAGAGCAAATATGAAACAACATCAATATCATGTAACCGTACAACACCTTGCCGATGCAAAAGGTCATGCATCAACTTATGATGAAAATATCGAATTTGATGTTGGGAATCATGATGATATTTTCAAAATTGTGGAACGCTTAAAAGCCGCAGAATTTTTTGATGAAGACACAACAAAAGCGTTTGCTGTAGGTCTAAAACTATTTTTAGAAGTGATCATGACACATCGAGATCATATTCTGTTTAAAGAGTTTGAGCCTGCGGTTAAACAATTTATGAAAAATTTAAAACAGAACGTCAAGAAAGATACCTAATTGTAATGTGCAAACGAACATCGTGAGTAATCAGCATGCAAAATGAACCTATCATGATCATTGGCAAACTTCCTAAGCTTCCTGCAAAATTTGCCGTTTTGCTGATGCCGTTATTTCTCTCAGGACTGATGAGCGGTACGATTTCCATGATTAATTTATGGAAAAACATTGGCTGGTTTGAGGGGTTTTTTACAAAGTGGGTGGATATCTGGCTATTTTCCTGGATGATTGCATTCCCTACCGTACTTGTTTTTCTCCCATTGGTACGCCGTTTGACTGGTTTATTGGTAGATTTAAATCCACCTCATCCTCCTAAATAATATTTTAAGCTTTGAAACGAGTCATGGGTCCTGATAGGGGCTTATGGACGTTTCTTGATGTTTTTTGCATGACTTCAATCATGATCTGTCTGGTTTTATTCGCACATTGACAACAAAAACAAAACTATTATTGTCCTATATAGAGTATTCAGCGTATTAAGATAAGCATAGGTTTAAGCGAATTGGCTGGCTAAAATCAAAACAATGAAATGATGTTGAAAAGACATCCTGAACTGATCATAACTTTAGGATAACAAAATGACCAATACGAATTATACGGAAATCTCAGACTCGCAGGATTGTGAAACTTATATTAATCAATTTATTCAGGATTTTCAGATTCGCAGCGCTGAAATTGGCAAAGGTACAATCATCAAACGTGCATTGCCAAGTCGGCAAAAACGTATGATTGGTGCGTGGTGTTTTCTGGATCATGCAGGCCCTGTGACTTTTCCTCAAGGCGATGGTCTGGACGTAGGGCCACACCCGCATACGGGCTTGCAAACATTTACTTGGATGATCGAAGGCACCATGATGCATACCGATAGTTTGGGAAGTAAACAACTTATACGTCCGTATCAGGTCAATTTGATGACCGCAGGACATGGTATTTCACATACTGAAGTTGCTCCTAAAACTGAAACCAAAATGCATGCAGCACAGTTGTGGATCGCGTTACCCGATAAAAAACTAAATATGCCGCCACAGTTTGATCATTATCCAGAACTACCTAGAACTGAACAGGATCAGATTGAGTTTACGATACTGGTTGGTGAATTTATGGGGGAAACTTCGCCTGTTGCTGTACATACACCGTTACTCGGTGTCGATATGACTGCACAAACAGATAGTCACACTCGCATTCCACTCAATCCAAAATTTGAATATGGCTTTTTGGCATTGGATGGTCATGCACAGGTCAATGGCCATGAACTGACGCAAGATAACATGCTGGTATTAGAGCCTGGGCTAGAGCATATTGAGATTGAAATTCCAAAAGGTCATCGGGTATTGCTTATTGGTGGTGAACCTTTTGAAACTCCGATTCTGCTGTGGTGGAATCTGGTGGGACGTACCACTGAAGGTTTACGTGAAGCGCGTGAACAATGGATCAATCATGATCCTCGCTTTGGTGAAATTCCTGATTATGATGGCGCACGGCTCGAAGCCCCAACATTCCCTGATCAAATGAGAGCATCCAAATGAGTGTGATTGCACGTAGTATTGTTAAAACGGATCCTGCACCGTGGAAGGGTGAAATTACCAGCGGTAAACACCATTTTATTACTGATAAACCTGAAGCTTTTGGTGGGCATGATACTGGGCCTGCACCTTATGATTTTCTTACGGCAAGTCTGGCTTCTTGTACCATGATTACCTTGCGTATGTACGCGCAACATAAAGAAATCGACTTGGGCGAATTTAGTGTGGAAGTGGATTTTTTTATGAATAAAGAACAACAGGAATGGATAGAGCGCCGTGTAACCTTTAAGAATCCATTGTCTGCTGAATTGCAGGAAAAAGTGCTGAACGTTTGTAGCAAAACTCCAGTAACTAAGACCTTATTGCGCAGTCTGGAAATAAAAACAACATTAGGTTAGTTACGTTGTAATTAAATGACTATATCGTTTAAGCCCATGCTATTGTCATGGGCTTAATGCTATAACGATACTTGAAAATAATGGCGAGAAATAGAGCAGAATATGTTGACTTTACATCATTTGGAACAATCACGTTCCTTTCGGATTTTATGGGCTCTGGAAGAGTTAGAACAAGACTATCAAGTTAAATATTATAAACGCTTACCGACATTTGCAGCGCCACCTGAACTTAAACAGATTCATCCTTTGGGTAAAGCACCAATCTTACAGGACAATGAACGCGCGATTGCCGAGTCAGCGGTGATTTTGGAGTATCTACAAAGTCGATATGACCATCAGCATCAATTTAAGCCTCAAAATACTGAAGATGCTTTTCAATACCTGTATTGGATGCATTATGCCGAAGGTTCATTGATGCCACTTCTAGTGTTTCAATTGGTGATGAATAATGTGGGTAAAAATGTACCTTTTATCATTCGTCCTATTGCCAATAAAATTACCGATGGCATTAAAGCAGGCTTTATTCGTCCGCGATTAAAAGACCACATTGCATTTTTGGAGGACTATTTATCCTCACACGATTATTTTGCAGGAAATTTTAGTTTCGCGGATATTCAGATGAGTTTTCCACTAGGCGCTATATTGACTCGTACCACAGGCCAATATCCCAATATTCAGGCTTTCTTAAAACGTATTCAGGCACGGGCTGCTTATCAGCGCGCTAAACAAAAGGGTATTGAATAATAAGGTTAAAGTCAGGCACGCCCTTGCCGAAGTTGTGAAGGGCGGTAGCCGTAATATTGTTTAAATCGGGTACTAAAATGGCTGGCTGAGCTAAAACCGCATTGCAACGCGATGTCTGTTAAATCATTTTTGCTGGATAAAATCAGAGAATGTGCCTTATGTAAACGTTGTTGTAATATATATTGATGGGGTGAAATGGCCGTTGATCGTTTAAACATATGGGCAAAATGATATTCACTTAATTGGGATTGTTCTGCCAGATCCGCAAGGGTAATGGTTTGGTCGAGATGTTGTTCAATCCATTGTTTAATATGTTTTAACAGATATGGAGCAAGCCCCCCTGTTATACGTGGAAGTTGCCACTGTACATTGCTGTAGTGTTGTAACAGATGATTAAGTAATAAATTGGCAGTGCTACTGAGTTGTAAATGGTTGCTAGGTTCCTGCCAATCGCAACCTAATAAAAAATGTCGATACAAGCTACTGACTTTAGTATCTGCGACAAAGCTTTGTTCCTGAAGTTGAATCTGTGCAGGTTCTCTGTCCCAGATTTTGGTTGCGAGACTGCGCAAATGCTGATCGGTATAGTACAAATGTACAAAACTGAGGTCACCTCTGATATCCCAAGTGGACTCTTGTCCTTGGGGCATTAGACAAAAGCGATCGGGTGCGCCCCCATTACGCCAACCATGGGGTGTTTTGCGATAACTTTCATAACCGCCTTTTACATAGAGGCTCAAAGTATGATGATTACTGCATACACTGACCAGATCATGTTGATTTTTCCACGCTGCAATTTGCATTCCCGAGCCCAGTCGAACTGTTTCAAGCAGTTGGGTTTTATGCTGTTGGAGTTGCTCAAGAGTCTGGTATTTCATTGTACGATATTGATTATTTCAGCATTCAGAACACAGGATTAGTTTACCTAGTTTTGCTCTCATCACGCACCTAAGCTCATCAAAAAACCGCAAGATTATGTAAGTCAAACAAAGTCCTGAAAGCAGATAAAGCGCATTTATCCCACACTCTTTCTAAACAAGAGGGGTGTGGTAATGAATGCGCTGTTATACATGCTAGTGGTCTTCATTTTTGGAACAACATGGATTGCGATTAGTGCACAACATGGCCATATTACACCTGTTGTTGCAGTATTCTGGCGTTTTTTTATTGCGGCTCTAATCCTATTTACTGGGTTATGCGTATATAAACGTTTAAAAAAATTGACATTTATGGATCATCTATTTTGTTTATTGCAAGGCTTGTGTATTTTTGGGCTTAATTTTATTTGTTTTTATAACGCAGTAGATTATGTCAATAGTGGACTTGAAGCGGTGATTTTTTCAATGGCAGTGATTTTTAATGCCTTGAATAGTTGTTTATTTTTTAAGCAACGTATTTCAGTTTATTTTATCCCCGCAATAGTGTGTGGACTGCTCGGAATGTTAGCCTTATTTTGGCATAACTTAACGGCAACCGAGATCCACGGGCACACGATTTTTGCTATTTTACTATGTGTATTGGGGACTTATGGTTTTTCTTTGGGCAATATGATCAGTCTTCGTCATCAGCAACATGGACGAGATGTGTTGAGTACCAATGCCTATGGCATGCTGTATGGGGCGACTCTTATGGCAATCGTTGCGGTACTGCGTGGGGAGGACTTTTTTCCTACATCATCAGGGATTGCCATCAGTGCTTTATTATATCTGGCAGTTGTGGGATCAGTGATTGGGTTTAGCGCTTATTTTCTGTTGGTTGGGCGCATAGGGGCGGGACAAGCGGCATATACAACGTTATTATTTCCCTTGGTGGCTTTGACACTGTCCACTTTTTGGGAAGGATATCAATGGACATGGAGTGCAGGATTAGGCGTTATTTTAATTCTGTTAGGAAATTTCATTTTATTTTACCGACCGCAATGGATTTTAAAATTGCCATATCGACTTAAAAGCTTAAAACATCAATGAGAAATAGCCTTTGTCATTTATTTTGAATAATTTCTCGTCAATATGCATCTTTTCGAGCAAGCTTTAGATAATTGATATTTTATGAAATTAATGACTAGAAATATGACTTTTTTGTCTTTGGGTGTCTGTGCTGTTTTAGCTTTAACGGCTTGTAATGATTCAAATGATGATCAAAGCCAGAATACACCGCCGACTCAAACCGATCAGCGTGATCAACGGTTTTTAAATGCGAAAGCAGGTGACATTCTTCAGGTACAAATTGCCGATCTAATCCCTACACAAGGTGCTGTTGGCTATGACCAGATTTATTATAAATTGGGGCGCTGGCAAGGGGACTGGAATCGTCAGACTTGGCAAGCGGATGCAAGTAACCAACTCACCTATTTAAATAAAACGATCGGTAAAAAATTTAGTGATTATTGTGAGGCGATTGGGGCGAAAAGTCGTGATGACTTTAATAGTATCGATCAACTTAAATCGGCAAATTTAAAGCAGTTGGATAGTTTTGGCTGTGCTGAAAAGCCAGGTACAGAAACCGCTGATTTGAAGACGGTGGTGATTGGCTATGATGGTCGTTTATATTTGACAGATGGTCATCATACCATAACTCAATTACGTGAATTGCCAGATGGCGGAGAATCTCTAGCGGTTTGGGTGCGTGTTGTGGACAATTACAGCGATATCAAAACGGCAGATGAGTTCTGGGCGAAAATGGTGAGTAATGGCCGTGCATGGTTGCGTAATGGGCAAAACCAAAATATTACCTATCAGCAGTTACCCAAAAATCTCGGACTTCAATCCGTTACCAATCCGACAGGAATGGAAGAAAATCAGTATCGTTCACTGATGTATTTTGTCCGAGATATTGGGTATAGCAAACCTGACAATGCAACTGACTTTCTGGAATTTTTATGGCAAGACTGGTTAGAAGCTCAGGTCAAAACAGGCATTGTGCAGCCTTTAAGCTTTTATCATCTTGATCCGAAAACTTATGGTGGGGCAGATGTACTGGCAAGTACCACCATCAAAAAGGATTTAACGTTGTCAGGTAGTGCCACTGGTTATACTGCTGCCGTTGCCAATTATGCTTTATTAATCGGGACCGCGGCACCAGAGACGGTGATTTATCAGGATCAGACTGCAAAGAGCTTGGGCAGCTTAAACTTACAGAAAAATGCTGATAAAGGTTCAGTATCAGCCGATGCTATTAGCACTTTTGATGAGCTGAATCGTGATGAAGTGAAAAAAGATGGCACACCTCGATCTGGAGGCAGCGTCTGGTATGCTATTCATTATCGTGAATGTGGTCAACCTACTACGGGGACGTGTTGGGGCTGGTAATCATTTAAATAAAAAAGAACGCGAACTGCGTTCTTTTTTATGATATGGATCTTTTATCGTTTTACGAGAATAGAGTCAATACCACTATGTTGCAACGTTTGCTGTGCTGCAACCGCTGCTTCTTGAGAATCATAAGGTCCAGAAACAACGCGATACCATGTTTTTCCATTTTCTACACTTTTTACTACATCGGCAGATAAACCATTGAGAATGATTTCTGCACGTCGCGCATCTGCACTGTCTGGATCAGGATAGCTACGGACTTGCAAGATATAGGTTGCTTGGTGAGGTTGTTGTACGCTTTCTTCGGCTGCAACGGCAGCAGTAGGATCGTTACTCACAGGTGCGCTGGTTTCACGTGGAGCCTCTACAATCACCACAGGTTGTTGTGGCTTAGTTTCTGGCACGGCTTGTTCTGGAATCGGAGTGACTTGTTGCTGTGGTAGTAAATCGTAGAAACGGTAGTCATGATTGGTTTCTTCTTCCTGATAATGTGGAGAAGTCACTTCATTTTTGGTTGAAACAGGTTTCCACGGTTTCCATAGCATCAGCACTACGGCAATGCACATTAGAACCAAAATAGCCACTAATGTTCCTAACCACTTTGGAATCAGTGGTTTTTTCGGTTTATTTGGTCGCTCAGATACACCGCGCTGCGTTTTTCCAAACACGTGAAATCCTCTTCAAATTAGGTCATCAGACCAAAACAGGTAGTGGTCTGAGGTGCAAGTCAAACGATAGATGATTTACATTGATGCCGGCGCAGATACGCCAAGCAATTCTAAGCCATTGCGCAACACTTGTTGTACATTCACTGACAACAAAAGACGAGCTTGTGTTAATTCCGCATCATCATTCAAGACTTTATGTTCATTGTACCAGCCATGAAATAATGCTGCTAACTCTTTCAAATAGTTGCCAATTTGATGGGGTTCGTAAGCATTTGCTGCACGTACAATAATATCTGGATAGGCTGCCAATTTCGATAGAATTTCTGTTTCTGCATCTAGTTCCAGACGTGAAGCATGTTGACGTGCTTGAACTGTATCAAAGTTAACATTGCTTGTAGCTGCTTTTTCCAACATACGACAGATACGTGCATGTGCATATTGAATATAATACACCGCATTGTCCTTGCTTTGTGATACAGCCAGATCTAAATCAAAGTCAATATGTTGTTCAGATTTGCGCATTACGTAGTAAAAACGTGCTGCATCATTACCCACTTCTTCACGTAGTTCACGTAAAGTCACAAATTGTCCAGAACGTGATGACATTTGTACCATTTCACCGCTACGCCATAGGCTTACAAACTGAACCAGAAGTACAGTGAGTTTGGCAGAATCATAACCCATCGCATCAATCGCAGCTTTTACACGTGCGATATAACCGTGGTGATCTGACCCCCAGATATCCACGATATGCGTATAACCGCGTTGTAATTTATCTAAATGATAAGCGATGTCAGAAGCAAAATAAGTGGTTTGACCGTTACGACGTTTTACTACACGATCTTTTTCATCAGCAAATTCAGTTGATTTAAACCAGATGTTACCGTCTTTTTCATATAGAAAACCACGTTGATCCAGTGTTTGCAAAGCTTCTTCGATTTTATCGGCGAGAGATGCTTCACTAAACCAACGATCAAAAGTTACGCCAAAATCAGCAAGGTCATCTTTAATATCATCCAAAATAGCTTTAAGCGCTGCCTGATGAAATACACGATAACCTTCACCCAGTAATTGTTGTGAGTTGGTGATCAGGCCATCAATATGTTTTTCTTTATCACCCGAGAGGACAACTTTATTGCCATCTGTATCCAGTTCAGCTGCATATTGCACATCTTCTGGTACATCATTATAAACATCGGCTACCGCACGAACGTAGGTTTCTGCATCCTGATCGATAATACTTTGTGCAATTTCCTTAACATAATCGCCCTGATAAGCATTTTTAGGAAAAACCAGATTCTGTCCAAGTAATTCCAAATAACGTAAATAAGTCGAAGTTGCCAAAATATCCATTTGACGACCTGCATCATTGACATAATATTCACGATCGACTTTGGCACCCGTTGCTTCTAGTAAATTCGCCACGGTCATGCCATATGCAGCACCGCGACCATGCCCGACGTGAAGGCTCGAGGTTGGATTGGCCGAGACAAACTCAACCTGAATTTTTTGTGCGCCATTTGTCTGACTGCGGCCAAATTGCTCCTTTTGTGCCTGAATTTGGTCTAGCACGGCATAGCGCTGATCCGCATTTAAGAAAAAGTTGATAAAACCTGGCCCTGCAATTTCAGCCTTAGTAATATCTGCCACTGCTGGTAAGTGAGCCAAAACCTTTTCAGCCAAATCACGTGGCTTCATACCCGCAGCTTTTGCTCCAACCATAGCTATGTTAGAAGCAAAGTCACCATGACTTCGGTCTTTGGTTCGGGTTAACACACTGTTGTTAGTCCAATCCGAAGGAAGAATCTCAGCTTGCTGAAGAGATTGCACGGCATGATCAAGAGCTGCTTGTATGGCGGTATTCATATCTATCTAAAACGAATGTTCGCGGAAAAACGCTAAATATAGCAAATTTTGTCTACTTTAGGTGAGGCTGTTTTCTCTCCAAACCGATTTAATTTAAGGAGAGGGATTAATGGGGAGGATTGAATGATTTATTTTAGGCCATTTTTGATGTGAAACTGGTTTATAAAATTATTCAGTATATTGATTTTAAAGGGATATAAATATTTGCATGATATATTTTGACAGTCTTCAAGTTTGCAATATCTTTTTAAAAGTCTTAAGTTTTTGAGGTGCAAAGAGCTTAAATAGATTGAAATCGGTTTTAGTGTTCAGCAGAAATTGAGTTTGTCTCATTTTGTCCTTCTCATTTAGATAGGAGATCGGTTTTATTTTTTATAAATCCCCACTCTTTTTTTTGCTTATTTTTATTTATATCTACAGTGCCTATGTCATCGCTTTCGGGATTAAACGTTTTTTCACGAAATCATAAACCCACTTTATGAGCTGTTGTAAAAGAGTGTGATAGCCTGTTACTAAAAATACTACGCTAACACCATAGATTTTAAAAACAGATGTATTAAGCAAAGGCATAATTATTATCAATAGAATAAAATAGTTAGAGTTGCAAAGTACATCTGAGCGCCTTTTTTGTGTCTTCCTCAGAATATAAAAACGAAGCATGAAATGAGTAAAAAATGATCTTATTTGAACATAAAATGTTGTCTACAGCACTATCAATTTTAGAAATACCTATTTTGCTAAAAAAGGGCGTAAGCTATAGCGAACCGATGATTTAAATGAATAACCGTTCAGCACTTGAGCTGAACAATGAGATAGGCAATGACCGCTGAAAATACGACCCAAAAACATCCACTTTATATTCCTTATGCTGGCTATACCCTTCTAGAACTCCCACTACTCAACAAAGGTTCGGCTTTTTCTCAAGAAGAACGAGGCCATTTTAATTTACATGGTTTATTGCCACATGTGATTGAAACGATCGAAGAACAGAGTCAACGATCTTATCAACAGTTCACAGCGTTTAATGACGCGATCAATAAGCACATTTATCTACGAAATATTCAGGACACGAATGAAACTCTGTTTTACCGTTTAATTGAAGATCATTTAGAAGAAATGATGCCTATTATTTATACCCCTACCGTTGGAGAGGCATGTCAGCGTTTTTCTGATATTTATCGCCGTCACCGTGGGGTATTTGTGTCTTATCCAGACCGTGAACATATTGATGATATTTTGCAAAATATTAATCGACGTAATGTTAAGGTTATTGTGATTACGGATGGTGAGCGTATTTTAGGATTGGGTGATCAGGGCATCGGGGGAATGGGGATTCCGATTGGTAAGCTCTCACTTTATACCGCGTGTGGTGGTATTAGCCCTGCTTATACTTTGCCAATTACCATTGATGTTGGAACCAATAATCAACAATTACTCAATGATCCATTGTATATGGGTTGGCGTGAACCGCGAATTAGTGGTGATGAATACTATGATTTTATTGATCAGGTCTTAACCGGAATTCGTCGTCGCTGGCCACATGCGCTGATTCAGTTTGAAGATTTCGCACAAAAAAATGCCATGCCATTATTAACGAAATATCGCGATAAATTCTGCTGTTTTAACGATGATATTCAAGGTACTGCTGCAGTATCTGTGGGAAGCTTAATTGCAGCAAGTCGTGCTGCGGGTAAACAACTCAAAGATCAAATTGTAACTTTTCTTGGTGCCGGTTCCGCGGGATGCGGGATTGCAGAACAGATTGTTGCTCAAATGATTGCTGAGGGTTTAAGTGATAGTGAAGCCCGAGCTCGTGTATTTATGGTGGATCGTTTTGGTTTGATTACAGAGAATCAGCCAAATTTATTGGATTTCCAGCGAAAACTTGCACAAAAAGCCGAAGTGATTTCAGACTGGGGCAATGTAGAAGAGGTTATTTCTTTACTGGATGTGGTGAAGCATGCTCAACCGACAGTATTGATTGGTGTCTCAGGTCAGCCGGGTCTATTTACGCAAGAAGTGATAGAGGCACTGAGTGCAAACTGCGAACGTCCAATTGTTATGCCTTTATCCAACCCAACTTCACGGGTGGAGGCGGTTCCTGCTGATATTATTCAATGGACCAATGGTCGTGCATTGATTGCTACTGGCAGCCCTTTTACTCCAGTCAATTATCAGGGTCGATTGTATAATATTGCACAATGCAATAACTCTTATATTTTCCCGGGGATTGGTTTGGGCGTGATCGCTTCTGGCGCGAAACGTGTGACTGAAAATATGTTGATGGCATCCAGTAACGCACTGGCCGATTGTTCACCATTGCTACAGAATTCTGAAGCTGATTTACTTCCACCACTTTCTGACATACAGAAAGTCTCCAGAGTAATTGCATTAAAAGTTGCACAAGCTGCGATCGCAGACGGTGTCGCTGTTCCTCTGAGTGATGAACAAATTCAGATCAATATGGAAAAAGAATTCTGGCAACCTGAATATCGAACATATAAGCGTGTACCATTTTAATTTGAATTTATTTTCAAACTAGATTGATACCTGATTAAGAAAAGAGCTTCGGCTCTTTTTTTGTTTATTCTGCTAAAAAAAATATAAAAAATCCGACAAGACTATTTTTTATTCATTTTTTAAACTCAGGACTGATTTATATCAATAAAATTATAAATGAAGAAAATATGATGTTAAATAATCTTCCTACTTTATTAGAACACTTAGGTTTAGGAACCCTACACCGCACTCTTCATGTCCAAT
>NZ_JACVTU010000023.1:0-29381 GCF_016624705.1 Acinetobacter sp. S40 | reverse complement strand
TCAATGTGTATTGGGGTGGGTCAGGGTATTGCCTTGATTATTGAGCGGGTTGCTTAAAGGAAGATCGTCATGAGCCAGTTATATGCCAGCTTATTTTACCAAAAAGATGTGACTGAAATTTTTAGTGATCATGCTTTAGTGTCATATATGGTCGAGGCTGAAGTGGCGCTGGCGCAAGCACAGGCAGAGGTTGGGGTAATTCCTCAATCTGCTGCAACTGTGATTGAACATGCTGCAAAAACAGCATTGGAAAAGATTGATTTTGAAATTTTGGCAACTGCTACGGGTTTGGCAGGGAATATTGCAATTCCTTTTGTTAAACAGCTCACTGCTATCGTTAAAGAAACTGATGAAGATGCTGCACGTTATGTTCATTGGGGTGCAACTAGTCAGGATATTTTAGATACAGCCTGTATTTTGCAATGTCGTGATGCTTTGGACGTTGTACAAAACCAAGTTCAACAGTGCTATGACATAGCTTTGTCTCAAGCTCGAACTTATCGCCATCAGGTCATGATAGGGCGCACATGGTTACAGCAGGCTTTACCAATTACGCTAGGACATAAACTGGCACGTTGGGCATCTGCATTTAAGCGTGATTTAGATCGTATTGAAGCAATGCGAACTCGTGTTCTAGTTGCTCAGCTTGGTGGTGCAGTCGGTTCTCTAGCATCTTTACAGGATCAAGGGAGTGCTGTTGTTGAAGCTTATGCCAAACAACTAAAGCTCTGTGCCGCAGCATGTACTTGGCATGGCGAGCGTGACCGTATTGTTGAGATTGCTAGTTCGCTCGGCATAATTACTGGCAATACCGGAAAAATGGCGCGTGACTGGTCACTCATGATGCAGACTGAAATCGCAGAGTTATTTGAGCCTACTGCTAAAGGTCGTGGTGGTTCATCGACCATGCCTCATAAGCGTAATCCAGTTGCCGCAGCATCAGTATTGGCAGCAGCGAATCGGGTACCAGCTTTAATGTCGAGTATTTATCAAAGTATGGTGCAAGAACACGAACGTAGTTTGGGCGGTTGGCATGCAGAGTGGCTATCTTTACCAGAAATTTTTCAACTTACTGCTGGTGCATTGGAACGTACTTTAGATGTATTGCAAGGCATGGAAGTTAATGCTGACAACATGCATCGCAATATTGAATGTACCAATGGACTGATTATGGCAGAAGCCGTGATGATGGCTCTGGCACCTCATATAGGCCGTCTTAATGCACATCATGTGGTTGAAGCAGCATGTAAAAAAGCAGTAGCAGAACACATCCATTTAAAAGATGTAATTTCAAACATTAATGAAGTGAAGCAATATTTTAATGCTTCACAACTTGATGAGATTTTTAAACCTGAATCGTATTTGGGCAATATCCAAAACCAGATCGATGCAGTCTTGCAGGACGCAAAAGGAGCGGCAAAGTGAGCAAAGAAATCGGCATCATGATTACCAATCGTCAAGGCAAACAATTATCTGTACAGGTAAAGGGGGCTGAAAATGCGCCTGCAATCGTATTTTCAAACTCATTAGGTACAGATAAAGGCATGTGGCAACCACAGGTTGAAGCTTTAAAAAGCCAATATAAAGTGGTCACTTATGACACACGTGGTCACGGTCAAAGTGATGTGATAGAAAATACCTCATTACAAAATCTGGGCGAAGATGTCATCGATATTTTAGATGCCCTAAATATTGAAAAAGCACATTTTTGCGGTATTTCAATGGGCGGTATGACTGGACTTTGGTTAGGTATTTATCAATCTCAACGTTTCAATAGCATTACTGTGGCAAATTCTGCTGCCAAAATCTGGACGGAGGATGGCTGGAATGCTCGTGCAAATGCAGTTGAGGAAAATGGTCTGGCTGATTTGGTTGCATCGACCCATACACGCTGGTTTAGTGAAAAATTTGATTATCAAAAAAATGCTTTAGCGCAACAGACTATTCAAAGTTTGGCACATACACCTGCTTTAGGTTATGCCAATTCTTGTCGTGCTTTAGCAACAGCGGATGTACGCCAACAAATTGAATCTATCACCCTTCCAACTTTAATTGTTGCTGGGGCGGCTGATCCTGTAACGACTGTCGTAGATGGTGAGTTCATGCAGCGGCATATCAAGGGAAGTCAACTTTATATCATTGAAGCTTCTCATCTTTCCAATATTGAACAGCCTGAAGCCTTTACACAAGTCTTCAGTCAATTTATTGAGTCTATTCAGTAGTTTAGATATTTAAAAGGACTTTAGGCCTTAAGGAGGCAAATATGGCGTCTCAGGATTACGCTACTTCAAAAACGAGTTTAGATGCACAAGCACTGATCAATGATGCTCCTTTAAGTAAGTATCAATGGTTAATTGCAATTGTTTGTTTTCTCATTGTTTTTGTAGACGGTATAGATACTGCTGCAATGGGTTTTATTGCACCTGCACTGGCACAGGATTGGGGTGTTGATCGCTCACAACTGGGGCCCGTTATGAGTGCTGCTTTGGGCGGAATGATCATTGGTGCCTTGGTTTCGGGCCCGACGGCTGACCGTTTTGGACGTAAAATTGTTTTATCTGTATCCATGTTGATTTTTGGTGGTTTTACGCTGGCTTGTGCTTATTCAACCAATCTGGATAACTTAGTAATTTTTCGCTTTTTGACAGGTATTGGTCTTGGCGCTGCAATGCCTAATGCAACCACATTATTTTCTGAATATTGTCCAGCCCGTATTCGCTCACTTTTAGTGACCTGTATGTTTTGTGGGTATAACCTCGGCATGGCAATGGGGGGCTTTATTAGTAGCTGGCTTATTCCTGCTTATGGTTGGCATAGCCTGTTCTTATTGGGCGGCTGGGCTCCACTAATTTTAATGCTTTTGGTTATCTTTTGCCTGCCTGAGTCATATCGTTTTCTGATCGTAAAAGGCGGTAACAACGAGAAAGTACGTCAGATTTTGACGCGTATTGCTCCACAGCATGTTCAAGGTATAAGCGAATTTCATGTACCTGAAGAAAAAGTCAATGACGGTGATAAAAAGGGCGTATTTGGCATGTTGTTCTCGCCTAAATATGTCAAAGGTACTGTTTTACTTTGGCTCACTTATTTCATGGGATTGGTTGTTATTTATTTATTGACCAGCTGGTTACCAACCTTAATGCGTGAAACTGGCGCATCCCTCGAACGTGCTGCATTTATTGGTGGTTTGTTCCAGTTCGGCGGTGTACTCAGTGCTCTGTTTATTGGCTGGGCAATGGATCGATTTAACCCAAACCGCATCATTGCAGGCTTTTATTTAGCTGCTGGTATTTTTGCTGTGATTGTAGGTCAAAGTTTGTCTAATCCTACTTTACTTGCCGTTTTCATTCTCTGTGCAGGAATTGCAGTCAATGGTGCGCAATCCTCTATGCCAGTCCTCAGCGCACGTTTCTATCCGACTCAATGTCGTGCGACAGGTGTGGCGTGGATGTCCGGTATTGGTCGGTTTGGTGCCGTATTTGGTGCATGGATTGGTGCGGTTTTATTAGGAAATAATTGGTCATTTACCATGATCTTGAGCATGTTATTTATTCCTGCTGCCGCTGCTGCTGTTGCAATCTTTGTTAAATCCGTTGTTGCACACACTGATGCAACATAAAGTGAGGTTTCTCTAATGAATGATGAACAACGTTATAAACAAGGACTAGAAGTCCGCACTGAAGTTCTAGGTGAAAAGCACGTCAACCGTTCACTTGAGAACCTGAATGATTTTAACTCGGATTTTCAAAATTTTATTAGCCGTTATGCATGGGGTGAGGTGTGGTCTCGTCCGGGCTTACCGCGTCACACACGTAGTTTAGTCACTATTGGGATTTTACTTGCGTTAGGACGTGAAGCGGAACTACGCATGCATATTCGTGCTTGTTTTAACAATGGCGTAACCAAAGATGAACTCAAGGAATTATTTCTTCATTCATCACTGTACGCAGGCTTACCAGCAGCAAATGCAGCTATGCACATGGCAGAAGAAGTTTTTGTGGAGTTAGGGATTGGCTCAGACCAAGACGGTCAACAGTAACGGTTCAAGGATTTTTACTTTTTAAAGGAGAGATAGCATGTCTCAAATTATTTGGGGAGCTTACGCTCAGCGTAATACAGATGACCATCCGCCAGCATACACACCCGGCTATAAAACCAGTGTGTTACGCTCGCCTAAGAATGCGCTCATTTCAATTGCGGAAACATTGACTGAAGTAACTGCACCACATTTTAGTGCTGATAAATTTGGCCCTAAAGACAATGATTTGATTTTGAACTATGCCAAAGATGGTTTACCAATTGGTGAACGTGTCATTGTTCATGGTTATGTACGTGACCAGTTTGGTCGTCCTGTAAAAAATGCACTCGTAGAAGTCTGGCAAGCTAACGCTTCTGGTCGTTATCGTCACCCAAATGATCAATACATTGGTGCTATGGACCCTAATTTTGGTGGCTGTGGACGTATGTTGACTGACAATAATGGTTATTACGTATTCCGTACGATTAAACCTGGTCCATATCCTTGGCGTAACCGTATTAATGAATGGCGTCCTGCGCACATTCATTTCTCATTAATCGCAGATGGTTGGGCACAGCGTCTCATTTCGCAGTTCTATTTTGAAGGCGATACGTTAATTGATTCTTGTCCAATCCTGAAAACCATTCCTTCTGAACAGCAACGTCGTGCATTGATCGCTTTAGAAGACAAGAGCAATTTTATCGAAGCTGATAGCCGTTGTTACCGCTTTGACATTACTTTGCGTGGTCGTCGTGCGACTTACTTCGAAAATGACTTAACTTAATGGATGGAGTAAATAACATGAATGGTTGGAATTTTCAGGAATTAAAAGAAACCCCATCTCAAACAGGTGGGCCATATGTACATATTGGTCTTTTACCTAAACAAGCCAATATCGAAGTGTTTGAACATAATCTAGATAACAATCTTGTGCAAGAAAATACGCAAGGTGAACGTATTCGCTTGGAAGGTCAGGTATTTGATGGTCTAGGCTTACCGCTACGCGATGTTTTAATTGAAATCTGGCAGGCAGATGCCAACGGCGTTTACCCAAGTCAAGCTGATTCTCAAGACAAACAAGCTGATCCAAACTTTTTAGGTTGGGGGCGTACAGGTGCAGATTTTAATACTGGTTTTTGGAGCTTTAATACGATTAAACCGGGTGCTGTTCCGGGTCGTAAGGGTTCAACTCAAGCACCGCATATCGCACTGATTATTTTTGCACGTGGTGTCAACATCGGTCTAAACACTCGTGTTTATTTTGATGATGAATCAGAAGCCAATGCCAAAGATCCAGTACTGAACAGTATTGAATGGGCTACTCGTCGTCAAACGTTGATTGCTAAACGTGAAGAACGCGATGGTGAAATTGTATACCGTTTTGACATCCGTATTCAGGGTGAAGATGAAACGGTTTTCTTTGATATTTAATGATGGAATTCACTGTGCGCCTCTGGCGTGCAGTTCTCCTTTTTTACAAGGAAACGTAAATGTTTAATACCAATAAACTCGTCAAACAACTTTGCGTAAGTGGCGCATTGTTTATGTCATTCCCTTTTGCAGCGACTTATGCCGCAGAAACAACTGTAGCAGCCGCTCAATCATCTTATGTTGTAAAAAATCTTGCGATTGGTGAATTACCCGTTAAAACCATTGTACCGATTACCGCAAAAACTAAAGAACAGGCGATTGCGCAAGCCAAAGTAATTGCCGAAAACAAAGATGCAGATATTGCAGAATTTCGCATTGATTTACTTGAGTTTGCCAGTGATAGCAAACAAGTGATTGCTTTAGGACAAGAGCTCAACCAAATTCTAAAAAATAAACCGTTGCTCGCGACCATTCGTACTGCAAATGAAGGCGGTAAATTAAAGGTAAGCGATCAAGAATATGAAAAAATTTATAGCGAATACCTTAAAAAACCATTTATGCAATTACTTGATATTGAAATGTTCCGTGATCAGGCAGCAGTTTCAAAATTAACTAAATTAGCACATCAGAAAAATGTGTTGGTGGTCATGTCAAACCACGATTTCGATAAAACACCAAGTGAGCAGGAAATTGTCAGTCGCTTGCTGAAACAGGATCAAATGGGCGCTGATATTTTAAAAATCGCAGTCATGCCGAAATCCAAGCAAGATGTATTTACTTTGATGAATGCTACTTTAACAGTAAGTGAACAAAGCAAAAAACCTTTGCTTACCATGTCAATGGGACGTTTAGGGACTATTTCCCGCATTGCGACTGCCAATATGGGCGGTAGTTTAAGCTTTGGCATGATTGGTGAAGCTTCAGCGCCGGGACAAATTGATGTCACCCAACTTAAACAATTCCTTAAAACCGTTCAACCTACACCTTAAACAAGACAGGGAACATGTCATGAAATTAACTTTTTTACGCTTGTCAGCTTTGACATTGGGCTTAGTAACTTCAGGTTTTGCAGTGGCAGAAACCTACGTGGTAGATCGTTATCAGGACGATAATGAAAAAGGATCTTTACGCTGGGCGATTGAGCAATCCAACGCTAACGTAGCACAGGAAAATCAAATCCTGATTCAAGCTGTTGGCAAGGCTCCTTATGTGATTAAAGTCGATAAACCATTACCACCCATCAAGTCTTCTGTAAAAATTATAGGAACTGAATGGGATAAAACAGGTGAATTTATTGCAATCGACGGTTCTAATTATATTAAAGGTGAAGGTGCGAAGGCTTGTCCTGGTGCAAACCCTGAACAATATGGAACCAATGTTCGTACCATGACACTTCCTGGCCTCGTTCTACAGGATGTGAATGGCGTAACATTAAAAGGTCTGGATGTTCACCGTTTCTGTATTGGCGTACTGGTTAACCGTTCAAGCAACAACTTGATTCAACATAACCGTATTAGTAAAAACTACGGTGGTGCAGGCGTTATGATTACGGGGGATGACGGAAAGGGCAATCCAACGGCGACCACCACCAATAACAACAAAGTCTTGGACAATCTCTTTATCGATAATGGTGATGGATTAGAGTTAACACGCGGTGCGGCATTTAACCTTGTCGCGAATAACCTCTTTACCTCAACCCAAGCCAATCCAGAACCATCACAAGGTATTGAAATCCTGTGGGGTAATGACAATGCAGTTGTCGGAAATAAGTTTGAGAACTATTCAGATGGTTTGCAAATTAATTGGGGCAAGCGTAACTATATCGCTTATAACGAATTGACCAACAACTCGTTAGGTTTCAACCTAACAGGAGATGGCAATATTTTTGATGGTAATAAGGTTCACGGTAACCGTATCGGTATTGCCATTCGGTCTGAAAAAGATGCCAATGCACGTATTACCCTCACCAAAAATCTAATCTGGGACAATGCTAAAGATATCAAACGCTGTGAAGCTGGTGGTTCATGTGTTCCAAATCAGCGTTTAGGTGCAATTGTATTTGGTGTGCCAGCCCTTGAACATGAAGGTTTTGTAGGGTCTCGTGGTGGTGGTGTAGTAATTGAACCAGCAAAACTTCAAAAAACCTGTAGCCAAGCAAATGAACAAAACTGTAATGCAATACCTAATCAGGGCATTCAGGCACCTAAGTTAAGTGCAAATAAAAAGCAAATAACTATTGAGGTCAAAGGAACACCAAATCAACGTTATAACGTTGAATTCTTTGGCAACCGCAATGTTAATTCAAAAGAAGCAGAGCAATATCTAGGTTCATTGGTAATGATCACCAATGAACAGGGTATTGCAAAAGCAAGCTGGACACCAAAAGTGGTCATGCCGTCTATTACAGCTAGTGTAACGAATCATTTAGGTGCAACGTCTGAATTAAGTCCTGCAATTCAAATCAAATAACAAGATTAATAATAAAAAGATGCCTTCTTTTTGGAGGCATCTACATGATAAAGGAAATATTATGCGTCATTTTTTTAAACTGGGTTTGATTTCAACGGCGGTTTTCACAAGTCAAATGACATTGGCCAATGAATTCTGGTCTCAGGACCGCCAATGGTTACTGGGTGACTGGAGTGGTGAGCGTCAGCAACTTGAAAATAAAGGTTATAAGTTTACAGCTTCAATCATGAGTCAGGCAGCAACCAATCTCGATGGAGGCTATAATGATAGCAATACCCTTGAAAATGCAGGGCAGCTGACTTTAGGTGCAAATTTTGATTTGAATAAAATTGCAGGCTGGGAAGATACCACAGCAGCCATCATGATCACTAAACGTGATGGTAATGCACTTACTCTAGAACGAATTAAAGATCCGCGTTCAGGTGCCCTAGGGAATAGTCAGGAAATTTACGGACGTGGAAAAATCTGGCGCTTGACTCAGGCATGGATTAAAAAAGGATTTAATGACAATACCTTACAAGTCAAAATTGGTCGCATGGGCATGTCAGATGACTTCAATAGTTCACAATGTGAATTTCAAAATTTACTGCTTTGTGGTGGACAGCTAGGTAAATCCATTGGTTCGATCTGGTACAACTGGCCAGTGGGTTTATGGGGCGCAAATGTCAAATATCAATTTGCACCTGAATGGACACTAGGACTGGGTGTTTATGAAGTCAACCCTGACAATACCAAAACTCAATCAAATAGTGATGGTTTTAACCTTGATATGAATAACGTCAAAGGTGCAACTATTCCTGTTGAACTTGCATGGAAACCAAAACTTGCAACCTTTAATGGTTTGCCAGGCGAATACAAAATAGGCGCTTTATATTCTACAGCAGATGCCAATGATGTAGGTACAGCAGGCAAAGTTCATAATAGTAAACATAGTTTTTGGATCAATACCCAACAACAGCTGACTCAACATCATGACGATACAAAGCGCGGTTTGTTCATTAGCTTTAATGGTGTTGTCAATGATAAAGCCACAACAACGGTTCAAAGCACCCAACAAGTTGCACTCTGGTACAAAGGTGCTTTTGATAGTCGTCCAAACGATTCTATTGGTCTTGGTCTAGCAAATTATTTGGTTAATGATCGAGCAAAAGATCGTCAGATCGCCACAAATGAAAGCCGTGGTTATTATGAATATGACGCATTTGCTGCTGATTATATTCCTATTCAGCGCGATGAACTCAATATTGAGCTGAATTACACCTATCAATGGTCACCGGCTGTGATGCTGCGACCTAACATTCAATATATTCATCAACCTGCTGGTGTAAAAGAGGTGGATGATGCATGGGTAGCAGGTTTAAGTATGCGTTTAAATTTCTAACGATATCGTGATTTTAATAAAAATATTGATTAAAATATAAGCAAAGATATTGTTGAATTTAAGCATTATTCGAACAGCTAAAGTGGTGAAAACTACTTTAGCTGAATGTGTTTATACATAATCGTTTTAGTTTGGTTGTTTCCAAATTTTAATGACTATGATAAGTGGAGAAAGATGTATGTCTGACCCTCAAGCAAAATCTCACATCATACTCAAAATATGGTGTTTTATACTTGGGCTAGCTTTATTAATTACGGGCTTATTTTATATTATCGGCGGCGGTAAACTGGTTAGCCTAGGCGGCTCTTGGTACTTCCTGATTGCAGGTTTACTTACCACCGTTTCTGCATTTTATATTTTCAAGAAAAAAACATTAGGCGTTTGGATATTCGCTTTGGTGTTTATCGGAACTATTATCTGGGCAGTAATGGATGCTGGATGGGAGTTCTGGCCACTGCATTCACGCCTCATGTTTCCAGCGGGCCTGTTTGCAGCCTTATTATTGACATTACCCTCTATTCGCAAATATCAGTATCAAACTCCGCTATCAACTCCAGCATACATTGTGGCTGGCGTGACGATTTTAGGTATGATCGGTGGCTTATATGGGATGTTTATTCCTCATCCAACTGTTAAGGCATCAGGAGAATTACCTTTAATTCCTGTTGATCCAGCTAAAAAACAGGTCAATTGGGATCATTATGGTAATGATGCGGGCGGTAGCCGTTTTGTAGCATTAGACCAGATCAATCGAAATAATGTATCCAACCTAAAAGAAGTCTGGCGTTTTCGTACGGGTGACTTTACTACAGGCACTGGTAATGGTGCTGAAGACCAAATGACACCCTTACAGGTCGGGGATAAAGTATTTCTATGTACTCCACATAATAATATTTTTGCACTTGATGCCGACACAGGTAAACAACTCTGGAAAGCAGAAGTCAATTCTAAAGCCGATGCGTGGGAACGTTGCCGTGGGGTAGCTTATTTTGACTCTACAAAACCATTAGTACAACCGACCTTAGCAGGAGCAACAGCAGTTGCAACAGTCGCAGCAAACACTGAATGTCCACGTCGTGTGTATACCAATACCCCTGATGGCCGTTTAATTGCAGTCAATGCCGATACAGGTGAGCGTTGTAAAGACTTTGGTGTGAATGGTACAGTCGATTTACTGCAAGGTTTGGGAGATGGAACTAAAGCACCTAGATTTGAAGTTACCTCTGCACCCACAGTAGCGGGTTCAGTTCTTGTTATTGGTAGTCGTGTTGCAGATAACGTGGCAGCGGATATGCCTGGCGGTGTTATTCGTGCATATGATGTCATTACAGGGCAATTACGTTGGGCATTCGATGCACGTAATCCAGATCCAAACTATGTACTCAAACCAGGTGAAATTTATAAACGTAGTTCTGCAAACTCTTGGGCAGCAATGTCTTATGATCCGCAAATGAATACGGTATTTCTACCAATGGGTAGCTCATCGGTAGACGTATGGGGAGGTAATCGTATTGCACCAGATCACAAGTACAATACTTCTGTTTTAGCCCTTGATGCGTCAACAGGTAAAGAAAAGTGGGTATATCAAACCGTTCATAATGATCTTTGGGATTTTGACTTACCAATGCAACCAAGTCTGGTTGATTTCCCAATGAAAGATGGTGCAACTAAACCTGCTGTGGTGATTGGTACGAAGTCGGGTCAATTCTATGTACTTGATCGGGTTACAGGTCAACCTCTAACTAAAGTTGAAAATCAGGCAGTTAAAGTTGCTGATATTCCAGGAGAACAATACAGCAAGGTACAGCCACGTTCAGTTGAAATGCCGCAAATTGGCAATCAAACTTTAACTGAATCTGATATGTGGGGTGCTACACCATTTGACCAGTTGATGTGCCGTATTAGCTTCAAATCTATGCGCTACGATGGTTTATATACGGCTCCGGGTACAGATATTTCATTGAGCTTTCCAGGTTCACTGGGTGGTATGAACTGGGGTTCAATTGCATTTGATCCGTCACACCGTTATATGTTTGTCAACGACATGCGTTTAGGTCTGTGGATTCAATTGATTAAACAGACTCCTGAGGATGTTAAAATTCAGGCCAGCGGCGGTGAAAAAGTTAATACAGGCATGGGGGCCGTACCTATGGCAGGCACACCTTATAAAGTAAATAAAAACCGCTTTATGTCTGCATTAGGGATTCCTTGTCAAAAACCACCATTTGGTACCATGACTGCAATTGACATGAAAACGCGTCAAGTCGCATGGCAAGTTCCATTAGGTACAATACAGGATACAGGTCCGATGGGTATCAAAATGGGCTTAAAAGCACCCATTGGTATGCCAACTATTGGAGGACCAATGGCGACTCAAGGCGGTTTGGTTTTCTTCGCGGCTACACAAGATTACTATTTACGTGCATTTGACTCATCAAATGGTAATGAACTCTGGAAAGGTCGTTTACCGGTAGGTAGCCAAGGTACCCCAATGAGCTATGTATCCCCTAAAACTGGAAAACAGTATGTGGTTATTTCTGCGGGTGGTGCGCGTCAATCTCCAGATCATGGTGACTACGTTGTAGCATATGCGTTAGAAAAATAAGCTAAAAGTGAATGATCAAAGGGATTCTTCGGAATCCCTTTTTTATACTAAATAATGTTTCTCAACTCGTTTGCAGTATTTCTAAGTAAAGGTAATACTTGATCAATTAAATAACTTTCTTGGACTCGATTTGTTTGTGACATACAATTAAGCGCAGCAATTGCCTTGCCTTGAGCATCCATAACAGGAACAGCAATCGCAATCACTCCTAGTTCATGTTCTTCCTTCGATAAACAATAATCAGACAATGAAATTTGCATTAATGTTTCTAAAAAAAAATGCTCATCGGTAATTGTTAATGGGGTTAATCGTTTTAATCCATACCTTTGAATCCATTGCTTTTGAGCTTTTACAGATAAAGCAGACAATAAAACCTTACCTGTAGAAGTGGCATGTGCAGGTAAGCGATTCCCCAAATGCATACCATAAGGGCTTACACGCATATTATCCTGCTGCGGTAAGTAACTACGCGCGATTGGAACAACTTCATGATCATCCAGCACCACAATAGAAAAGGTAAGGGTAGTTTGAGCACATAGTAGATTTAGAAAAGATTGGGCTACTTTGGGTAAATGTGCAGAACTTAAATAGGAACTAGAAAAACGCAATACACGATGAGTTAACCAAAAAGAATGGTCATCTGTGTCTAAATAGCCCAGAAATTTTAAAGTTTTTAGATAACGCCGAGCTGCGGTACGACTTATGCCTGTGCGTTCTGCAACCTGAGTAACATTTAAGCGCTGACGATCTATTCCAAAAGCTTCGAGTAAGGTTAAACCTTTTGCTAGCCCTGCAATGTAATCTTCAGTTCTGATTTGTTCATTTGACGAAGGATGCAGAACGAATCCACTTTGTCTATCCATAGCAAAATTCCTAGCCTAATCATTGGTTTTGTCCGCATAGCGGACAGTAATAATGGTATACGGATTTTATCGATATTCATATATAGAGATAAAAAACTTAAGCACGTAATTTAATGAGAGGAAATTGCAAGGATGAAGTCATGGAAATCATTAAAACCAAGGTCGCGATTATTGGTTCTGGCCCAGCAGGATTATTGTTAGGCCAATTACTTTATAAAGCTGGAATTGATCACATCATCATCGAACAACGTAGTGCAGAATATGTAGCCTCACGGATTCGTGCTGGTATTTTGGAACAAGTTTCAGTCGATTTACTGAAACAAGCCGGTGTTGATGATAATCTGAATGAAAAAGGGTTGCCGCATTCAGGCATAGAAATTTTGACCAATGGGCAAAAACATCGTGTTGATTTATCCGCTTTAACTAAGGGTAAACAAGTCACTGTATATGGCCAAACTGAAGTCACCAAAGATTTAATGCATGCACGGGATCAAGCTGAACTGAAATCATTTTATGAATCCAACAACGTACAAATTCATGATTTTTATGAAAATCCAAAAGTTACATTTGAATCTCAAGGTAAAATCTATCAAATCGAATGTGATTTTATTGCAGGATGTGATGGATATCATGGAGTCTGTCGGGCCAGTGTTCCTCAAGATAAAATTAAAACTTTTGAAAAAGTTTATCCATTTGGGTGGCTTGGGGTTTTGGCAGACGTCCCACCAGTTGCAGATGAATTAATCTATGTACAATCTGAACGAGGTTTTGCTTTATGCAGTATGCGTTCAGAAACCCGTAGTCGTTATTATTTACAAGTACCCTTGACGGACAAAGTGGAAAATTGGTCAGATGAAAAGTTTTGGGACGAATTAAAAAAGCGCCTCGATCCTGAAAGCCGAGAACACTTAGTGACTGGACCTTCTATTGAAAAAAGTATCGCACCATTAAGAAGTTTTGTGACTGAACCGATGCGCTTTGGCAAATTATTTTTAGCAGGAGATGCCGCACATATCGTGCCTCCAACAGGTGCAAAAGGTTTAAATTTAGCTGCTTCAGATATTGCGTATTTATCCAGTGCACTCATTGAATATTACCAAAATGGTTCTGAACAAGGAATCGATGAATATTCTGAAAAATGTCTAAAACGTGTGTGGAAAGCAGAACGTTTTTCATGGTGGATGACACATTTATTGCATCGATTTGAAAATGAAAGTGAATTTGATCATAAAATTAAACAGGCAGAATTAAGCTATATATTAGGCTCAATTGCTGGTCAAACAACTTTGGCTGAAAACTATGTGGGTCTACCATATGAAATTAAGTCATTTGATGAGCTTAAACAAGCAAGTTAAATAAATAGAACATGGGAAAGATATTAAAGTATGTCTTTCTCATTTTTAAATCATTGAGTGTTAATTATTCAGTTATTTTTAATTACTAGATTAAAGGATAATTTTTAAATAATTGAACAATCCAATCGATAAATACTTTTTGTCTAGGTGAAAGCAGCGTCTTTGAAGGATAAAGTAAAGAAACGGGTAGGGAGGGTACTGCATAACTTGATAAAATCTGGCAAAGTTTTCCTTGTTCCAATTCAGTCAAATAGCCGTAGTGTGGAACCTGAATGATACCAAAATGTTGTTTTGCTGCAGCGGCATAGCTAATTGCTCCATTCACCTGAATCATGCTAGGTAAATTATACAATTCTATTTTCTGCTGATGTATAAATTCTAACGGATTAACTTTTTGTCGAGCGGTTGAATAAAACCCAACCATAAAATGATCTTTGAGTTCCCCAAGATTTTTAGGAATACCATATTTTTCCAAGTAAAGTGGGCTCGCTAAAGTAATTTGTCGAATATCTCCCAGATGCCTGACAATTAAATCACTATCTCTCAGTTGACCAATACGAATAACACAATCAATACCTTCTTTAATCACATCAACATAACGATCACTTTCAGTCAGCTGTAATTGAATTTGTGGAAACTCATTAATAAACTGATGCAATTTAGGCATAATAAATTGCGCAGCAAAACCGCTATGAACTTCAATTTTTAAAATTCCCTGTGGTTTAGCATTTAGAAAATCGTGATCCGATTCACTGATATAAGCCAAAATATATTTACATCTTTCATAATAGATCTGACCTTCATCAGTGGTTCTAACCTGACGAGTTGTACGAAATAATAAACGTGTATTTAATTGAATTTCTAATTGTTTAATGGCATCTGTCAATGTAGAACGTGGTAAGTCCAAAATTTGTGCAGCCTTAGTAAAGCTTTGTTGTTCCACAACCTGAACAAAAGCGGACATTGCATTTAACTTATCCATCATTCTTAACTCATTTGTTCGTTATATTCGGATAAAGATGTCTGAATTTACAGGATTATTCAGTGATAACTGAACAGTATCATAAAACTTATAGATGGTAAATTTCGTTTAATGAGGCCAGAATGAGTACAATATCTGTAAAACAGGAAAAAGTTATTTTAATTACAGGTGCTTCCAGAGGCATTGGTGCCTGTACTGCAATTTTATTGGCCAAACAAGGTCATAAGATCATTATTAACTATGCAAATAATGATCAAGAAGCTGAACATATTGTAAAAAAAATTCAAATGAACGGAGGGATAGCCACTGCATTTAAGGCAAATATTGGCCATTCAAATGAGGTGATTCAGCTATTTGAGTATGCCTTTGAGACCTATGGTAGATTGGATGTTCTCATTAATAATGCAGGAATCATGTATTTAGATAAAATTGAAGACGTGGATGACCAAAGTATTGATCAGATTTTAGCAATCAATCTAAAAGGCGCAGTATATACCATGCGTGAAGCAGCAAAACGACTGACATATGGCGGTAAAATTATTAATTTATCAAGCAGTGTGGTGGGATTGCGACCTGAAGGATATGGAGTTTATGCTGCTTCAAAAGCGGCAATTGAATCTTTAACTGCTATATTAGCTAAAGAACTTAGAGGTAAAAATATTACGGTGAATGCAATTGCGCCTGGACCAACTGCAACAGAACTTTTTCTAAAGGGAAAAAGTGATGAATTGATTGAACAGCTTGCTAAAGCGGCGCCTTTAGAACGTCTAGGTACAGTAGAAGATATTGCAGTTGTTTTAGCCTTTGCTGTTAATGAAGAAAGTAATTGGATCAATGCGCAAGTACTTCGGGTGAATGGTGGAATTGTTTAAAGCAATGTGAATTATGATCGTAGAGATTCGTGTTGCTGAGCTGTAGCTACAAACAATGTTGTGTAGGCTACAGTCTTTAGACATCCTATTTAACATAAAATTAAGTTATGCGAAATGAGATGTTCATAACTAAAACTTATAATTGTGACTTAATGGAATTTATTTTAGGCTATCTTGCTGTATTTATTATACTTTTTCCAATTGGTTGTTACTTTTTATATAAAGCTACACGTGATATGAACGAATATTAAAACAGGGAGCATAAGCTCCCTATTTTTTTGCTGATTTTCGGTTTTCGCGGAGTCCACGCTTTCTGGTGGTGGACTCTAGTCCCAAATTTGGGAATTTATAGGAATAAACTACTTACCCATACTTCTTTTATTTTTTTGTTTCTACTTTCAAAGAACCGTCTCTACTGACTTCTATTTGTCCTTCAATAAGTGTCTGTCTAATAATCTCGTGGAATATTTCTGTGTCACGTAATGGCTTTTGACCTGCTTTAACCAGTTCTCTATTTACTCGTAATGAGACTTCGTTCATCACTTGTTCTTCTTCATCAGTGAATCTAAATGTTTTAGCCATTTCGTACTCCGTTTAAAATCACATAATCATAAATGAATTTGTGATTTGTGCTTGTGTTTATATGTGATTTATGCTTTTATGCTCATAAAATGATTTATGAATTTGTGATTTCATGCTTGATCATCTATGTATTAACGCTCACTTTGAATCCAGTTTTTACTCTTTGAGTGAAACGGGTGAGTATTTTTTTGTAGATGTAGATTTGCATAGTTTAGAAATTCCACTTGCAAGTAGTGCAGTGCATAAAAATGAAGATGGCAGCATTACTGCATCATCTCTATTTCATCCTTACGAGTCTGTTCCTACTTGTTTCACTGGTTTGTCATTGAAGTGCTTCTTTGATTCAAGCTATGCACCGTATATTCAAATTAAAGCCAGTCCCGCAAAGATTCGTCAGGGCCATAATGTTTTTGGTGACGATGATATCGAAATGGGTGCTTTTGAAATGATTGGCTTCTTTGCGGAAGCGTATCCGACCTTAGCTCGAATGATCGATTGGAAAACTGCATGGGTATCTCATATCGATGTGACCTATTCAGCACGTGTTGGTGATGAACATACCGCCAAGAAATTACATGATTTCATGCGTCGCGTGACCAATGGCCAGACACAACTTAGTCAAAAGCAAATGGATAATACAATTTACTGGGGTGGACAACATTCGCGCTTGATTAATATTAAGTGTTACCTGAAACATACTGAATTCATGGAACAATTTAAGGAACAGCAGGCATTAGCAAAGAAGAACGATAAGGCTGCTATGCGTGTTGTTAATGTGATGTCAGATAGTCGTCTAGTGAACTGGACTATCGGCGTTATGCGTTTTGAAGCCCGCTTAAAAAAACGTTGGTTAGAACGTGCGGGCATACCCACCAATCTTTTTGAACTTATCAAATTTCAGCGTAAAAACCCTGAGATATTACAAGCACTTTGGACTAAAGCGACTCATAGCATTTTTGAAGCCTTAAGAGGTCAAACTATGAAACTTACCGACGATAAAAGTGTACTTGAAGCGATCTCCAGTAGTGCTGTGGTAGTGACGAACTCTGGAAAGGTTTCTAAAGCACGTATCCGAAATATTTATGCAACATTCTGTCTTATACGTGAACACGGCTTAGTTGAGCTAGGCAAGATGTTACCTAAGACAACGTTTTACAGACAGATTTCAGAACTATGTGAGTGTGGCTTTTCTAAAGCCTACTTACAGAACTTGCATGACAACAAGGCATCAAATGTCATCCCTTTTATGAAGCTCGTAGAAATCGACTTTTCACAACAATTGCCTGAGTGGTACGAGCCACCAGTATCGCAATTTAATTACTCAATCGCATAGGTGAGCACATGAACACATCACAACAACCAATTATGACAGTAACAGGCATCCGTAAGGCTGCGGGTGATTTTGAAGATCAAAAGGGTAAAACCATTGAATTTTCAAATACCGTAGTGACTGTTTTACAAGAATATTCCGATCGTGAGAAAGAGCAAGGCGCGATCGGTAAAAAGTCTACTGATTACAAGATCAAAGGCGCACAGTTCTTTAATGATTACATGCATCAGCAGTTACCCGCTGATGCCCGAATGATCTTTGATTGGGACTTCTCTGGCAAAACGCCACGAGCTGTATTGCTTGCACTCGATTTTAATGTTGAGTAGTCGCCATGACTTACTACGCTTATATGAATAGCCCACGTAGACATACTCCACCGTCTACGGTTCGTGGCTATAACAGGGCAGTAGGCACACTGTCGAATGATGACTATTTGACAATCGAAGTCATTCTGAAAGTCCAGTTATCAATCCTTCAAGCTGAAAATAATCCTGACAAAGATATTACAGGGCTTAAGCAGTTGATCTGGCGTGTAGAACAAACAGGACGCTTAACGAGATGATCATCATCTGGCTATTTTTTCTTATTTTGTTTGCTTTGGTTTTCAATAAGGCTTGCCAAATATTTTTAAAAATTTTGGGCAAATATAGGGATTCAAGATGAGCCATTTAACGTACACATGCCCCAATTGTGGCAATACATTTTTTTACGAACAACTGTATCTAAAGCACTGCTTTAGCTGCAAATAAGGATTTTAAAAAATGGCTCTATATGTCTGTTTACAGATCGAAGAAACAACAAATCAGTGTCAGAACTGGTTCGATTTGAACTCAAGCATATTTGCTATTACTGGCTCGCAAGCGTCACTAATAATCACAGCGATTGCGGGCTATTACTTAACTATGTGGTTATTAAATAAATCAAGAAAATCCGTTAAATGAGGAGATCAAAATGGATAAACAAACTCAACTTACAGTCGTAGAACGTAATGGTCGTACTAAATTAACTCGTTTTGGTTTGGTTGGTACTGGTGTTACAGCTCTAGCTATGTCTAATGCGAATGCAGCATTAACACTAGATTCAGCGTCATTCATTACAGACATCGGCACAGCCGAAACATTCGGTATTGCAATCGGTATTGCGATTCTCGGTTTCGTAGCAGTAATGGCACTTGTTAAAAAGTCTCGTGGTGCTGTGAAGTAACAAATGTCACGAGCGCGCGATGTGAGTAGCCCGCTACGAATGTCGCGCGATTGTGGCGATTTGAGAATAAGCGTATGGATGAACCTTCTATATTCAACTGGCTTTTAGTTTACGTTGCAATTGTAGGCATACGCATTCTCTTAAAGTGAGTTTGCGTTATGTTTAAAAAAATCAAAATCCTCTTAATTTTTCTTTTAATTCTACTTACATCCAATCTACATGCTGCTGATCGTGACGAATATTGGCTACAACGTGATATTTCTATTGGTCAAGGTCGTAATGAATATGGAAAAAAAGTCTACGGACAATCTGCACGTTCGATTATGCAGAATGTCACAATAGAAAATTCAACAAAAGAAGAAGTTAGACAGTTAATTAAACGTTCTATTGCAGTAGATAAACCGAGTGCAGCGAAAGTCGGACCATCGATGCTTAAGCGTTTATATTCACCCCAAGCGATTGTCGGAACTGCTGCTGTTTCTGGACTTTTAGCAGCAATTGGCTGGGTCATGGAAGATGGTATTTATGTAAAAAAGGTTCCTGAAGAAGATACCACAGACCCTAATTCTCAGTATTTGTACTACGGTCAAGATGGGAAATATTATTCATCAGCTAAAGCTGCATGTGATTCTGATATTGCATTAAAATCATCTTCTCAAGCTGTTTATGACTCGTTAACTTTAAGAGCAGGTACTACAAATCAATATGTTTGTAGATATTATCGAAAGAAATATGATGATTATGATGCAACAATTATTGCGTCAAAACCTAATCCCAATTATGACCCAAACAAAGAACCAAAACTAAAAACAGTCCCGCTCACTGGCGCACTATTGGGTGCTGCAATGATCGGACGTGGTTATAAAGATCCTGATCCCAATTTTAATAATGATTCTGTAAATACCGATGATTATACGGGTGTAAAAGAGATTTACGAACATGATCCTTCTGGTGTCGGTGATGAAGTTGCTGACGATATGGACGACAAATTAAAAAATGCAAAACCAACTGATGATGGTAAGCGATCATGGATTGGTGATTCGCGTTATTCAGATGAACCTACTAATGACAAAGACAGAACTCAAGACCGTTCTTGGTCAGATTCTGGTGATGAAGCTACTGGAGAAACTACACCTAAAACCGACCCAGAAACTGGCGAACAAACGGGAGGTTCATCGATAACAATTCAATTTCCAGTTTTCTGCTCGTGGGCTGCAAAAATGTGCCAATGGTATGACGATTGGAAAGTTTCAGATAAACGTGATACGAAATTTCAAGAGAAAGTACAAGAACACTATGATGATGAGAAATCGTTTTGGGATAAGGTTAAGGACTTCTTTGATTGGACGAAAGATGAATCTGATTTGCCAGAACGTGATGATACTGATTTAAATATTACATCTGACTTTGAAGAGAAAAAAGTTTCTCTAAACGTATCTGCACAATGTCCTGCACCAACTTATGAAACAGTCACATTGCATGGTGTCACGGCTCAAGTAAAAACATCAGATTATTCATTTATTTGTTCTTTAGATTGGCTCATCAAGCCTTTTGTTATTGGATTTTCAATGATTACAGCTTGTTTCATTCTCTTTGGCTTTCAACGCGGAGGTGAAGAATAAATGGGCAAACTTCTTTATAAAATCATGGACTTGTTTAGCAATAATTTTGTTAGACAGCTATTAACAAGTTTGGGCATTGGTATTGTTACGGGTGCGCCTGTTTATTTATTGCTTACGACTTATGTGAACAATGCAGCGTCACATGTTGAATCACTTCCGTATATTGGCTTAATGGCTGTATTTGGTATTCCCCAAGCCATTGGCATTTTATTTTCCGCAATCATGACTCGTGCCTACTGGGAGTCATTACGAATCAAGTTAGCTAAGAGGAACTGATATGCCTGTTTTATTGGTCACTGGTAAAATGGGTCAAGGTAAAACCCATTTGGTTATGAAGAAATGGGTCAATGAAGCTGTAAAGGCAGGTCGCCCAGTTTATACAAACATTGATGGCTGTACGCTTGATGTACGTCCAATTCCTGAAAATGATAAAGGTGAATTAGATTGGTTACTTACTGAAGAATCTAATGCTGAGACAGGTCAAAAAGGCGCTTTAATCGTTTATGACGAAGCACAAAGACAAGTTGATAAAAGGGGAATACGTTACTTTGCATGGGCTGCAAGGGAAAAGGTATCTACACGTGATGTAATTAGAGAGCTTGAATATCATCGACATTCTGGTCGTGACATTATCTTTATTACACAGTCGCCTAAACTTTTACATCTTCATTTACTCGAATTAGTTAATGAACATTATCATTGTACTCGTTTGAGAAACGAGAAAAGATCACAAGTTTCTCTCTGGCGTTCATGGCAAGAGAAACCAGATTCATTAGCAGCAACTGAACGCGCGGAAGATGTGTTCTTTGTTCCTTTTGATGATGAAGTATTTACACAATATAAGTCGACTGAGGAAGTTACAGACGGTAAAGCACGTATACCAAAGTACATGTACAAACTTGCAGCGATTGCGATTGTTTGTTTTATTATTTCCATTGGTTTACTGATCAACCTTTTTCATCATTTCTCGGGTGGTAAGCGTATTGGTCAAGATAGTATTGATAAAACTGTTGCTGCACAGAAAGCACTGGAAGAACGTTCTAAAAAGAATACTGCTACTCAAACGACTGAGCAAATATCACCAGAGATTCAAACTAAAATTGATAACTGTATGAAGCAGTTGAATTGGACGCAAGAACAATGTCGCGATACGTATGATAAACAATTTGCAGCCAAGAGACGTTCCGATCTACAACAAACAACACGTAATGATATGGATTCAGTCGTTATTGACTACTCACCCAGTAAACCATTTAAAGAAGTACAAGTAAGTTATCAAGCGACTGCAAAGCCTGTATTTTCTGGATGCATGACAGATCGTAAAGGCAATATTGTTGCTTATACACAACAGGGTACAATTATTCATGACATTGATAAAAAAGACTGTCAGCGTGTCATGAATGGTGATCGACCTTTCAACTACTTTGCTGTGTCAAATCAGTCAATAAACCATTCAGACCAGGCTAATGTTAAAATGCAACAAAACAGTAACTTATAGAACTTTGTTATTTGTCAGAAATGTCAATTTATCTCTTTGATTACAAAATCCCTTGATCTGTTTTAACGTGGTACATATAGAGCGAAGCAGTCAGGGGAATTTGATCACATCGAGTGAATATCTAAATTTCTTCAGGTTTTTGAGTGATCAAAGGCGTAGTCTCTGCGAAGTGGCAAATTATCTCGAGGTCTTAACTTGGCATTTTCTTCCAACTGCAGTTCAGCAGCAGCGGCAAGATCCAGGCTTAAAGTTGTACTTAAGTTATTGATATTTCGTAAACGTAAAAAATAAGGATTGGCAAAATATTACATTGAACAAGCCTCGCAAACTTGCGTAAGCTTGCGAACACGCAAGTTGAGAAGTGGTCGAGTTTTGCATAACTCTATATTATGTTCATTGAGGTATCATTGACAGCGGTTCAGTTTAAGCTGTCAATGACGGTGCGCACATACAGCAGTGAATAGCGCACCGTTTGCAGAATACTTCATTTAACATAAAATTAAGTTATGCGAAATGAGATGTTCATAACTAAAACTTATAATTGTGACTTAATGGAATTTATTTTAGGCTATCTTGCTGTATTTATTATACTTTTTCCAATTGGTTGTTACTTTTTATATAAAGCTACACGTGATATGAACGAATATTAAAACAGGGAGCATAAGCTCCCTATTTTTTTGCTGATTTTCGGTTTTCGCGGAGTCCACGCTTTCTGGTGGTGGACTCTAGTCCCAAATTTGGGAATTTATAGGAATAAACTACTTACCCATACTTCTTTTATTTTTTTGTTTCTACTTTCAAAGAACCGTCTCTACTGACTTCTATTTGTCCTTCAATAAGTGTCTGTCTAATAATCTCGTGGAATATTTCTGTGTCACGTAATGGCTTTTGACCTGCTTTAACCAGTTCTCTATTTACTCGTAATGAGACTTCGTTCATCACTTGTTCTTCTTCATCAGTGAATCTAAATGTTTTAGCCATTTCGTACTCCGTTTAAAATCACATAATCATAAATGATTTTGTGATTTGTGCTTGTGTTTATATGTGATTTATGCTTTTATGCTCATAAAATGATTTATGAATTTGTGATTTCATGCTTGATCATCTATGTATTAACGCTCACTTTGAATCCAGTTTTTACTCTTTGAGTGAAACGGGTGAGTATTTTTTTGTAGATGTAGATTTGCATAGTTTAGAAATTCCACTTGCAAGTAGGGCAGTGCATAAAAATGAAGATGGCAGCATTACTGCATCATCTCTATTTCATCCTTACGAGTCTGTTCCTACTTGTTTCACTGGTTTGTCATTGAAGTGCTTCTTTGATTCAAGCTATGCACCGTATATTCAAATTAAAGCCAGTCCCGCAAAGATTCGTCAGGGCCATAATGTTTTTGGTGACGATGATATCGAAATGGGTGCTTTTGAAATGATTGGCTTCTTTGCGGAAGCGTATCCGACCTTAGCTCGAATGATCGATTGGAAAACTGCATGGGTATCTCATATCGATGTGACCTATTCAGCACGTGTTGGTGATGAACATACCGCCAAGAAATTACATGATTTCATGCGTCGCGTGACCAATGGCCAGACACAACTTAGTCAAAAGCAAATGGATAATACAATTTACTGGGGTGGACAACATTCGCGCTTGATTAATATTAAGTGTTACCTGAAACATACTGAATTCATGGAACAATTTAAGGAACAGCAGGCATTAGCAAAGAAGAACGATAAGGCTGCTATGCGTGTTGTTAATGTGATGTCAGATAGTCGTCTAGTGAACTGGACTATCGGCGTTATGCGTTTTGAAGCCCGCTTAAAAAAACGTTGGTTAGAACGTGCGGGCATACCCACCAATCTTTTTGAACTTATCAAATTTCAGCGTAAAAACCCTGAGATATTACAAGCACTTTGGACTAAAGCGACTCATAGCATTTTTGAAGCCTTAAGAGGTCAAACTATGAAACTTACCGACGATAAAAGTGTACTTGAAGCGATCTCCAGTAGTGCTGTGGTAGTGACGAACTCTGGAAAGGTTTCTAAAGCACGTATCCGAAATATTTATGCAACATTCTGTCTTATACGTGAACACGGCTTAGTTGAGCTAGGCAAGATGTTACCTAAGACAACGTTTTACAGACAGATTTCAGAACTATGTGAGTGTGGCTTTTCTAAAGCCTACTTACAGAACTTGCATGACAACAAGGCATCAAATGTCATCCCTTTTATGAAGCTCGTAGAAATCGACTTTTCACAACAATTGCCTGAGTGGTACGAGCCACCAGTATCGCAATTTAATTACTCAATCGCATAGGTGAGCACATGAACACATCACAACAACCAATTATGACAGTAACAGGCATCCGTAAGGCTGCGGGTGATTTTGAAGATCAAAAGGGTAAAACCATTGAATTTTCAAATACCGTAGTGACTGTTTTACAAGAATATTCCGATCGTGAGAAAGAGCAAGGCGCGATCGGTAAAAAGTCTACTGATTACAAGATCAAAGGCGCACAGTTCTTTAATGATTACATGCATCAGCAGTTACCCGCTGATGCCCGAATGATCTTTGATTGGGACTTCTCTGGCAAAACGCCACGAGCTGTATTGCTTGCACTCGATTTTAATGTTGAGTAGTCGCCATGACTTACTACGCTTATATGAATAGCCCACGTAGACATACTCCACCGTCTACGGTTCGTGGCTATAACAGGGCAGTAGGCACACTGTCGAATGATGACTATTTGACAATCGAAGTCATTCTGAAAGTCCAGTTATCAATCCTTCAAGCTGAAAATAATCCTGACAAAGATATTACAGGGCTTAAGCAGTTGATCTGGCGTGTAGAACAAACAGGACGCTTAACGAGATGATCATCATCTGGCTATTTTTTCTTATTTTGTTTGCTTTGGTTTTCAATAAGGCTTGCCAAATATTTTTAAAAATTTTGGGCAAATATAGGGATTCAAGATGAGCCATTTAACGTACACATGCCCCAATTGTGGCAATACATTTTTTTACGAACAACTGTATCTAAAGCACTGCTTTAGCTGCAAATAAGGATTTTAAAAAATGGCTCTATATGTCTGTTTACAGATCGAAGAAACAACAAATCAGTGTCAGAACTGGTTCGATTTGAACTCAAGCATATTTGCTATTACTGGCTCGCAAGCGTCACTAATAATCACAGCGATTGCGGGCTATTACTTAACTATGTGGTTATTAAATAAATCAAGAAAATCCGTTAAATGAGGAGATCAAAATGGATAAACAAACTCAACTTACAGTCGTAGAACGTAATGGTCGTACTAAATTAACTCGTTTTGGTTTGGTTGGTACTGGTGTTACAGCTCTAGCTATGTCTAATGCGAATGCAGCATTAACACTAGATTCAGCGTCATTCATTACAGACATCGGCACAGCCGAAACATTCGGTATTGCAATCGGTATTGCGATTCTCGGTTTCGTAGCAGTAATGGCACTTGTTAAAAAGTCTCGTGGTGCTGTGAAGTAACAAATGTCACGAGCGCGCGATGTGAGTAGCCCGCTACGAATGTCGCGCGATTGTGGCGATTTGAGAATAAGCGTATGGATGAACCTTCTATATTCAACTGGCTTTTAGTTTACGTTGCAATTGTAGGCATACGCATTCTCTTAAAGTGAGTTTGCGTTATGTTTAAAAAAATCAAAATCCTCTTAATTTTTCTTTTAATTCTACTTACATCCAATCTACATGCTGCTGATCGTGACGAATATTGGCTACAACGTGATATTTCTATTGGTCAAGGTCGTAATGAATATGGAAAAAAAGTCTACGGACAATCTGCACGTTCGATTATGCAGAATGTCACAATAGAAAATTCAACAAAAGAAGAAGTTAGACAGTTAATTAAACGTTCTATTGCAGTAGATAAACCGAGTGCAGCGAAAGTCGGACCATCGATGCTTAAGCGTTTATATTCACCCCAAGCGATTGTCGGAACTGCTGCTGTTTCTGGACTTTTAGCAGCAATTGGCTGGGTCATGGAAGATGGTATTTATGTAAAAAAGGTTCCTGAAGAAGATACCACAGACCCTAATTCTCAGTATTTGTACTACGGTCAAGATGGGAAATATTATTCATCAGCTAAAGCTGCATGTGATTCTGATATTGCATTAAAATCATCTTCTCAAGCTGTTTATGACTCGTTAACTTTAAGAGCAGGTACTACAAATCAATATGTTTGTAGATATTATCGAAAGAAATATGATGATTATGATGCAACAATTATTGCGTCAAAACCTAATCCCAATTATGACCCAAACAAAGAACCAAAACTAAAAACAGTCCCGCTCACTGGCGCACTATTGGGTGCTGCAATGATCGGACGTGGTTATAAAGATCCTGATCCCAATTTTAATAATGATTCTGTAAATACCGATGATTATACGGGTGTAAAAGAGATTTACGAACATGATCCTTCTGGTGTCGGTGATGAAGTTGCTGACGATATGGACGACAAATTAAAAAATGCAAAACCAACTGATGATGGTAAGCGATCATGGATTGGTGATTCGCGTTATTCAGATGAACCTACTAATGACAAAGACAGAACTCAAGACCGTTCTTGGTCAGATTCTGGTGATGAAGCTACTGGAGAAACTACACCTAAAACCGACCCAGAAACTGGCGAACAAACGGGAGGTTCATCGATAACAATTCAATTTCCAGTTTTCTGCTCGTGGGCTGCAAAAATGTGCCAATGGTATGACGATTGGAAAGTTTCAGATAAACGTGATACGAAATTTCAAGAGAAAGTACAAGAACACTATGATGATGAGAAATCGTTTTGGGATAAGGTTAAGGACTTCTTTGATTGGACGAAAGATGAATCTGATTTGCCAGAACGTGATGATACTGATTTAAATATTACATCTGACTTTGAAGAGAAAAAAGTTTCTCTAAACGTATCTGCACAATGTCCTGCACCAACTTATGAAACAGTCACATTGCATGGTGTCACGGCTCAAGTAAAAACATCAGATTATTCATTTATTTGTTCTTTAGATTGGCTCATCAAGCCTTTTGTTATTGGATTTTCAATGATTACAGCTTGTTTCATTCTCTTTGGCTTTCAACGCGGAGGTGAAGAATAAATGGGCAAACTTCTTTATAAAATCATGGACTTGTTTAGCAATAATTTTGTTAGACAGCTATTAACAAGTTTGGGCATTGGTATTGTTACGGGTGCGCCTGTTTATTTATTGCTTACGACTTATGTGAACAATGCAGCGTCACATGTTGAATCACTTCCGTATATTGGCTTAATGGCTGTATTTGGTATTCCCCAAGCCATTGGCATTTTATTTTCCGCAATCATGACTCGTGCCTACTGGGAGTCATTACGAATCAAGTTAGCTAAGAGGAACTGATATGCCTGTTTTATTGGTCACTGGTAAAATGGGTCAAGGTAAAACCCATTTGGTTATGAAGAAATGGGTCAATGAAGCTGTAAAGGCAGGTCGCCCAGTTTATACAAACATTGATGGCTGTACGCTTGATGTACGTCCAATTCCTGAAAATGATAAAGGTGAATTAGATTGGTTACTTACTGAAGAATCTAATGCTGAGACAGGTCAAAAAGGCGCTTTAATCGTTTATGACGAAGCACAAAGACAAGTTGATAAAAGGGGAATACGTTACTTTGCATGGGCTGCAAGGGAAAAGGTATCTACACGTGATGTAATTAGAGAGCTTGAATATCATCGACATTCTGGTCGTGACATTATCTTTATTACACAGTCGCCTAAACTTTTACATCTTCATTTACTCGAATTAGTTAATGAACATTATCATTGTACTCGTTTGAGAAACGAGAAAAGATCACAAGTTTCTCTCTGGCGTTCATGGCAAGAGAAACCAGATTCATTAGCAGCAACTGAACGCGCGGAAGATGTGTTCTTTGTTCCTTTTGATGATGAAGTATTTACACAATATAAGTCGACTGAGGAAGTTACAGACGGTAAAGCACGTATACCAAAGTACATGTACAAACTTGCAGCGATTGCGATTGTTTGTTTTATTATTTCCATTGGTTTACTGATCAACCTTTTTCATCATTTCTCGGGTGGTAAGCGTATTGGTCAAGATAGTATTGATAAAACTGTTGCTGCACAGAAAGCACTGGAAGAACGTTCTAAAAAGAATACTGCTACTCAAACGACTGAGCAAATATCACCAGAGATTCAAACTAAAATTGATAACTGTATGAAGCAGTTGAATTGGACGCAAGAACAATGTCGCGATACGTATGATAAACAATTTGCAGCCAAGAGACGTTCCGATCTACAACAAACAACACGTAATGATATGGATTCAGTCGTTATTGACTACTCACCCAGTAAACCATTTAAAGAAGTACAAGTAAGTTATCAAGCGACTGCAAAGCCTGTATTTTCTGGATGCATGACAGATCGTAAAGGCAATATTGTTGCTTATACACAACAGGGTACAATTATTCATGACATTGATAAAAAAGACTGTCAGCGTGTCATGAATGGTGATCGACCTTTCAACTACTTTGCTGTGTCAAATCAGTCAATAAACCATTCAGACCAGGCTAATGTTAAAATGCAACAAAACAGTAACTTATAGAACTTTGTTATTTGTCAGAAATGTCAATTTATCTCTTTGATTACAAAATCCCTTGATCTGTTTTAACGTGGTACATATAGAGCGAAGCAGTCAGGGGAATTTGATCACATCGAGTGAATATCTAAATTTCTTCAGGTTTTTGAGTGATCAAAGGCGTAGTCTCTGCGAAGTGGCAAATTATCTCGAGGTCTTAACTTGGCATTTTCTTCCAACTGCAGTTCAGCAGCAGCGGCAAGATCCAGGCTTAAAGTTGTACTTAAGTTATTGATATTTCGTAAACGTAAAAAATAAGGATTGGCAAAATATTACATTGAACAAGCCTCGCAAACTTGCGTAAGCTTGCGAACACGCAAGTTGAGAAGTGGTCGAGTTTTGCATAACTCTATATTATGTTCATTGAGGTATCATTGACAGCGGTTCAGTTTAAGCTGTCAATGACGGTGCGCACATACAGCAGTGAATAGCGCACCGTTTGCAGAATACTTCATTTAACATAATATTCATTATACGAACTTGGTATAATTAAGCCTTTGTTATAGCTACTGTTTTTCATCCATTACCGCATATTTACCATCACCATCTAGCGCAAAACCTGC
>NZ_JACVTU010000022.1:0-40274 GCF_016624705.1 Acinetobacter sp. S40 | reverse complement strand
ACAGGTGGCTACTTCAAGGTAAAGAGTGGGCAGAATGTGTTTGAGAGTGGGGAAAATGTTGTTATGCCGAAATATAGTTTGCCTACTGCAAAGACACTTTATAGCCATAAAGTTAACTATAATTGGAATATAAGATCAGAAGGAACAAAAGAAATTTTTATTTTAGATAAGAAAAATAACAATCTTATAAAAACAAAAGCAGACCAGCTTGATATCGATAATAATTTAAGTTCTCTGCGATTTTATACTTCACAGGAAACAGACTTTACAGCATTAGCATTTAACTCGGATTATATTCATTTAAAGCAGGAAATATCTGATCCAGAAAATACGGATGAACTACTGGAAGAAGTCCTTAACGATGAAGATGAAAGTGATGATGTTTATACCGAAGGGGATTTTCATTGATGAGTAATCTGGTGACTATTACAACTAAATTTTATGATAAATCTGGGCGTTATATCATTAATCTTGAAGTCCAGTCCAGATATAAAAATTCATCAAAAGCCAATATGCAGAAAACCAATGATCAGGGAGTATTTGTATTTCAAGCCTCTCCAAATCGCACTATTGAGATTTTAGCTAGACCTTCTAAACAAAAAGATTTTACTGTATTTAAGACCATCAATTCTTCTGCTTTTTCATCACTAACTCATCCAGTTAGCGTTCAATTACCTAAAACAATTGATGAATATAGACAGGTCAGCCAATCTACGCCCGCCAAAGGAATCGTAAGTACAGTTTTTAAGATTGTAGACAGTAATGGAAAGGTTATGAAGAACTTTCCTGTTCAGTCGCGACCTAAGGGCAAACGAAATTCACCTGATAAATATACGAATAACGATGGCATTGTTGAAGTTTTATCATCTCCCAATCGTGATATAGAAGTTCTTGTGTTGACTTCTAATGATGAATTCGAACTTAAATTTTCGGATAATTCAGGTAATGGAACAGAACAACCGATCACAATCAAGTTAGATGAATCTTATGAGAGATTTAAAAGTATCACTACAATTAAAATTTTAGATCGAAATGGATGTGACTACATTGTCGAAAAGACAAATGTGGAGGTTCTTAATCTGAATACAAAGGAGAAAAACATCCATAGTACATCAGATGGAAAAATTCGTATAATTGGTATCGTTGGACAGAGTTATCAGCTTACTGTATATAAACCTGATGGCAAGCCGTTGAAGCCCCAATCGTATATGGCAACAAGAATAAAAAACAAACCTGTTGAGTTACATTTAGATGTCGATATAACGAAGGGAAATACAGCTGTAGATGAGCCTATTATTAATAGAAAAATAGAAAATAGTTTATGTACATGCAATCGAGATATTACTGATGAAGAGTTTCAGGTTGTAACAAAAAGTAAAACTGCTCTAGGCTTTCTAAAAGATTTAAATGAACAATTTAAAAAATTGGGAATGAATAATTGTTTGGAAAAAGCTCATTTTATTGCACACACATTGCATGAAACAGGAGGTTATTCTCTATTAGAGGAAGGGCTAAAAAAAGGTATTAAAGAAAAAGATGTATATGATGGTTACAAAGGTCGTGGTCTTATGCAAATTACTTATAAAAAAATTATGAAGCATATGGTCAAGCTGTAAATGAAAACTTTATAGATGGAAATAAATATAGGGTTGCTAACGAGCGTAACCATGCTGTAGGTTCAGCAGTATGGTATTGGCATCATTCAAAAGCAGGAAACCTATCTATTTTTGCTTTAAAAAATGATTTAATTGCCACAACATCTTTAATTAATGGTGGGTATAATGGATTTAATGACAGATTACAATATTACAAAAAATCTATATCTGCTTTTAATATAAAAAAATGTTCTAACTTAGAAAAAAGTATAATTAATCGGCTTGATGATTATACCTCTTTTGAGGAAAGTTATATTTATAGAAATAAAGCTGGTGAATCTTTTGGCTGGGGACTATGGAATGATCCTTTGGGTAAAAAGAAGGAAAAACAAAAAATATTGAAGAAGCAAAAAAGGGATACCAAAGGTTTTTGGAATTAAGTAAAAATATTGACTTTCCATTTGGTTACACAATAAATAAGAAAAAAGAGAAAATAAGTAGGAAAAGATATGGATATAGTGCAGATAGGGCTAAAGAATTTGCAAAAAATAGGATTGAAGAGCTATGAAGTCTAAGTATTTATTTTTATTTATTATTTTTTGGAGTGTCAATGTGTATGCAGAAGAAGATTTTTTTTGTTTCTCTAATGGAAAAAATCAATTTTATTAATTCCTAAAAATTATCCAGATATTAGTGAGGTTAGATATTATCCTTATTTGAAATCCATAAAGCTTTCTAAAGTTAGAAAAACAGAATATGGTGATGATGGAGGAGAGAATTCTGAAGTTTATTATACAATGAATGAAATTATTAATAAAAAAAATACTGGTAGTTATACTTTTATGTCACAAGGATATGCTGTATATACTGTAACTTATTTAAACTTTAGAACAAAAAAGGAGACTGCTTTTTCAAGATTATATGATTATGAAATTAAATTGAAAAATATTAATTGTTTGTAGTCAAGTCTTACTCTGTTTGGGCTATTGGAGAGAATATCGAACTGAATACCACCGATTTTGTAGGCGCCATTAAATTGGATAATATAGCTAATTAAAGAGGTATTTTATGTGTACTACCATCTATTTATTGATGAATTTTATGTTACATTGGAAATGGATTTTTTCAAAATTATGAGGTCATATGGATTAAGATAAACTTTGTATTTGCTAATAAATATATCAAAATTTTAGTGTTTATAATTCTCTTAGAAGTGGTAATAGTTTTGATTTTTTTAAAATATATTTTATTATTTATTTTATGTTGGTTTTTTTGTTGATATTTTTATTATTAGAAAAAGCTAAAATGAACCTATTTAAAGAAAATATTTTATTGGATTGAAAAATCCACTCTAAAAGAATAGAGCCGTTGATTAAAAAGCTATACTATTCACCTTATTTTTTGGCTTCACCTTATGTCCTTTCAAATTTGGATTGGCTTTATGCTCGCTTGTTGGGCCATTAGTATATCTCCAGGTGCAGGTGCTATTGCTTCAATGTCCAGTGGCTTAAATTATGGCTTTAGACATGGTTATTGGAACGCATTCGGTTTGCAACTTGCATTGGTCTTACAAATTCTGATCGTTGCAGCAGGTGTGGGTGTCCTTTTTGCCACGACACCTTGGGCATTTCTATTGGTGAAATGGTTTGGGGTGTTTTATTTATTATATCTTGCTTATAAACAGTGGATTGCTCCTGTACAGAATATCGAAATTAAACAGGACACTGTATATAAATCGCGCAGAATACTAATGCTTAATGGTTTTGTAGTGAATATGAGTAATCCTAAAGCCATCGTGTTTTTACTTGCAGTTTTGCCACAATTTCTAGATCTGAGTCGACCTCAATGGCTGCAATATCTGATTATGGCTGCCACTATGGTAAGTATCGACTTAATTGTCATGGCGGGTTATACAGGGCTAGCTGCCAGAGTTCTGAGCTTGCTTCGTTCACCAAAGCAGCAAAAATATTTAAATCGTAGTTTTGCGGTGATGTTTGGTGTAGCCGCCTTATTACTTAGTGCCCTGCATCAGAATATTTAAGAGTTGATTGCTTGATTTTGGATCGTCTTTATTTTTTGAACAATAAAAATTACAGCAAACAATAAAGCCATGCACAACACAATACTTAGACCGGTTGAAATATTAATCACCGCGCTTGACCATAGTCCAATGGTAACTCCGACCTGAGCACAGATAAATGCCCAAATTACCATCTGCTTTGGAGAGTTGGCTAAAAGTCGGGCAGTTAAGGCTGGAATGACCAATAACGCACCCATTAATAATGAGCCTACCGCACGTAATGCTAAAACGGTAAACAACGCGAGCAGTAGCATAAAGATTAAACGTTGCCATTTAGCATTAACGCCTTCACTCATGGCAATATCTGGATCAATGGCGATCTGGATTTGTGCTTGCCAAAAACGATATAGGACTGTCAAAGCTAAGCCAATAATCACGATAAAAATAGGTAAATCTTCCCAGCCAATAGCAAGTAAGTCACCAAATAGATAGCTTAATAATTCAGGGCGTAAACTTGGAATCTGTTGGATGAGTAATAGCCCTGAACATAGTAATGTTGCCGAGCAAAGTGCCAGTAATGCATCATTTGGTAGGCGAGGGTCGTGTAATACCCATAAGATCCCCACCAATAATAATGCGAGCATTGCCACCCCTAGCCAAAGTGGGAGCTGCAGAATACCTGCTACAGCGACACCAAGCAAAGTTCCATGTGCCATGGTATCGGCAAAAAAAGACATACGTCGCCAGAGCATCAAACAGCCTAAGGGAGCTGTTAAAAAAACCAGCAGACTCCCCATTGTCCAGGCAGGAAGCAGAAGTTGTAACCATTCCAGCATTGTTTAAGCTTCCGGTTCAGGGTGGATGTGAGGATGATTGATATGGGTGCAGGATTCAACATGATCGCCATGTGCACAATGATCGTGATGATGTTGATATGGAACACGCTGGCCGCCAAAAATTGCTAAATATTCTGGATGTTGCTGAACACTTTCAGGTAAACCACTACAGCAAATATGTTTATTCAGACAAACTACACGTTGAGTTCCTTGCATGACCCATTGAAGGTCATGGGAAACCATTAATACAGCACAGCCATAGCGTTCTGGTAAGCTGCGGACATATTCATAGAGTTCAGCTTCTGATTGAATATCCAGTCCTTGCATGGGTTCATCCAGAACCAGAATGTCAGGTTGACGCAATAATGCACGTGCTAGAAGCACCCGCTGTTTTTCACCCCCTGAGAGTTGTTGCACTTTGGCATCTTGTAATTTGGCGATGCCTGTATCACGAACAATCTCATTGCGTAATTCAGCTTCACATTTTTCCAGATCAAGTAAATCTTTTACTCGTAATGGTAAGCTGTGAGACGGATTAAACTTCTGCGGCACATAGGCCATTTTATTTTTTTTAGTTGTAATAACTTTCCCGCGTGAGGGGTGAACAATACCCAGCAAAACCTTAATCAGCGTAGATTTACCTGCACCATTGGGGCCAATCAGCGTGACGATTTCATTTTTATGCAATGAAAAGTCAACATTTTTGAGAATATCCCGATCATCCCGATGTACAGATACTTGATCCAGCCGAATCAGTTCTGGCATTAGTGTGACAGCTTGCTGCACTGTTGGCATTTTCCAGAAATCTCAATAATGGTGTGTTGGGCGTTAAAATGATCTGAATCTGCCAATTGATGAAGCTGTTGTAATAACCCTTCGGAAGAAGCTTCTTTGACCACATGGCACTCATTACAAATTAAAAATGCAGCTTGATGTCCTTCACGTGGATGGCAACAGGGAATATAAGCATTAATTGAGGTCAGGCGATGAATCAGTCCTTTTTCCAATAAAAAGTCAAGCGTCCGATAAACGGTAGGAGGCGCTGCAGGACGATCGGACGCACTCTTAATTTTCGCCAATAAATCATAAGCACCCATTGGACCAGAAGCATTGAGAATTAAAGCCAGAACTTCTTTACGCAAGGGTGTCAAACGTGCGCCTGTCGCAGCACAAAGACTTTCTGCTTCGGCTAGGCGTGCAGTAACATTCAGGTGATCATGCACACCGTGCAAGGCGTTATGATGTTCATGTGAACAAGCGCTCATAGGCAAACCTCATTATTTTATTGAATAGTAGCATGAAGTCATGCTGCTATCGAATAAGCGTAGGTATTTTTCAAAATTTGTTATATTATAACATGAGTTGTATATCTAGGTTCGATTTTGTTATGTTTCGTTTTGCGGTGTTTTGCCTTTTGTCCATTATGACGACACTTTCTTGGTCGCAAGCTCCTTTAGTGGTTGCAACACACCCTATTTATCTGATTGCCAAGGAAATCACGCAGGGCATAGAAGAGCCCCAACTACTTCTGGCTAATCAGTCTGGGCATGATATTCAGCTTACTCCAGCTCATCGCAAAGCCATTCAAGATGCATCACTGGTAATTTGGCTAGGTAAAGCTCATGAAGCGCCTTTGGCCAGTTTATTGCAAAATAATTCTAAAGCAATTTCGATTCTGGATTCGCAAATCGTCACAATCTTACCGCGTCGTAGTACCCGTAATGTGCCTTTAGACAATACTATCGATACGCATGTTTGGTTAGATCCAAATAATGCTGTGCGTATTGGTTTTTTTATTGCTGCATTACGCTCACAACAGCATCCTGAAAATAAGGCTAAATATTGGGAGAATGCTCGACGTTTTGCACAAGAGATGCTTGTTGCCAGTCAGGGTTATGAACGTAAATCTGTACAACCCTATTGGTCTTATCATGATGCTTATCAATATCTGGAACGTGCTCTGAATTTAAAATTTGCAGGTGCATTGACCGATGATCCGCATATCGCCGCTACTGCTTCCCAGCTTAAATATCTCAGTGATAACCGCCCTAAACAAAGCATGTGCCTTTTGGCCGAAGGAAATGCCAATCAAAATCAATACCGCATCTTGAATCCAATCGTATTTCAACGTGTAGATGAAAGCATGAATGAAGATCAGGAGTTTGTTGCGGCATGGAAGAAACTCGCCAGTCAAACCACAAAATGTGTCTTAAATGCAGGCAAATGAAATAGAAACCCACAACATGTATGCGATTCGACTATAAACGAATCATCTAAAAAAACACGACTTAGGTCGGTAAAAGATTGCATGTTCAGGGGTGTAACTCTATAATGCCTGCGATTAAAAACGATCATCAGCGTAATTTGTCAAGCATTCATGCTGTAAGTGGATAAACAATGAGCCGAACTAGTCGCTTGATTGACCGACGATTAGCGAAAGCTCTGGTCTTCTTACAAGCATTAATGATTCCTTTAGCTGCCATTATGGCGTGGCTTATACACGATCGTGTTGCCGCTATAAGTGCTGCTTTAGGAGCCTTGGTCTGCTGGCTTGCCAATCTATATTTTAGTTGGCAGTCATTTCGAACGGCAGGGGCTAGAGCTTCGAGACAGGTTCTATCGAACATGTATCGAGGTATGCTAGGGAAGTTCGGAATCGTGATCGTAGGTTTTATTTTGATTTTAAGCAATGTTAAACCGTTGTCTCCAGCGGCATTGTTTTGTGGTTTTATTCTCGTTCAGACCATGTCGTGGGTCGCTCCATTTTGGGTTTCACGTCTACAGAAACGAGTCTAAACACATCCAAAATTGAAGATTTTTTGAGGACTGCGAGATATCAGGCAGCGCGCGATATTCGTTTCCTTATTTAGTAATTGACATTGACCAGGTGTGATTTATGGCTGCTGAAGAACATGCCCTTACTTCGACCGAGTATATCAAGCATCACTTGACCAATTTGACCTATGGCAAAATGCCGGATGGGACTTGGAAATTGGCTGAGAATGCTGGAGAAGCTCAACAGATGGGGTTTTCTGCTATTCACTTGGATTCAATGGGTTGGTCAATCGGACTTGGCGTCATTTTTTGTTTGATTTTTTGGTGTGCTGCAAAAGCTGCGAAAGCAGATGTGCCATCAAAATTTCAATCAGCGATCGAAATGATTATCGAGTTTGTTGATTCCAGCGTTCGCGATACCTTTCATGGTAAATCACGTCTTATTGCACCATTGGCATTAACCATTTTTGTGTGGATTTTCCTCATGAACCTAATGGACTTAATTCCTGTTGACTGGATTCCGTATCTGGCTCAACACGTTGGTGCAAGTGTGTTTGGCATGGATCCTCATCATGTTTATTTTAAAATTGTTCCGTCTACAGATCCGAATATCACTTTAGGTATGTCGTTATCTGTATTCGTACTGATTTTGTTTTATAGCATTCGTGAGAAAGGCATTAGCGGTTTCGTTGGTGAATTGGCGCTTAACCCATTTAACCCAAGTAACCCAATTGCAAAAGCGTTACTTATTCCAGTGAATTTGATTCTGGAACTGGTAACTTTCCTTGCACGACCAATTTCATTGGCACTACGACTGTTTGGTAACATGTATGCAGGTGAGTTAATCTTCATCCTGATCGCGTTACTTCCTTTCTGGATTCAATGGGCGTTGTCTGTGCCTTGGGCGATCTTCCACATTCTTGTAATCACCTTGCAAGCATTTATTTTTATGATGCTAACCATCGTGTACTTGAGCATGGCAAGCGAAAAACATTAATGGTATTTGCCTAACTGTTAGGTTAACAGTTAGGTTTAATTTTTAGTTTAATTTGGTAATAACCTAACCTCTGAGGAATTTTTCATGGAACTCACTTTAGGTCTAGTTGCAATTGCATCTGCTATCTTGATCGCTTTCGGTGCTTTAGGTACAGCGATTGGTTTTGGTCTTTTGGGTGGTCGCTTTTTAGAAGCTGTTGCTCGTCAGCCTGAACTTGCTCCGCAACTTCAAACTCGTATGTTCTTAATCGCAGGTCTTCTTGATGCTGTGCCTATGATCGGTGTTGGTATTGGCTTGTTCTTCATCTTCGCTAATCCGTTTGTAGGTTAATCATCTTAATTCCTAAATCCACATATTGAGGAATTGCAATGAATATTAACCTCACATTGATTGGCCAAGCGATTGCATTTGCGATTTTTGTCGCATTCTGCATGAAGTTTGTTTGGCCACCACTAATCAATGCGATTAGTGAGCGTCAGCGTAAAATCGCTGATGGCTTAAATGCTGCTGAAAAAGCAAAAGCTGACCTTGCTGATGCACAATCACAAGTGAAAGCTGAATTAGATGCAGCAAAAGCACAAGCGGCTCAATTGATCGAACAAGCGAACCGTCGTGCAGCACAATTGGTCGAAGAAGCACGTACCCAGGCTGCGGCTGAAGGTGAGCGTATTCGTCAACAAGCGAAAGAAGCGGTTGACCAAGACATCAATTCTGCTCGCGAAGAATTACGTCAACAAGTAGCTGCCTTGGCAGTTGATGGCGCAGAGAAAATTCTGAACCAACAAGTTGACGCAGAAGCTCATAATGCCATGCTGACTCAGCTGGCTGCTAAACTTTAAGCGAGGGAAGTATGGCTGAACTCTTGACGTTGGCACGCCCGTACGCCAAAGCAGCATTTGCTTACGCTTCTGAGCAAGGTGCAACTGACAATTGGTCGAATGCGTTACAAGTGCTCAGTGCTGCGGTGCAAGACGAAGCATTTTCCGCTTATTTAAATCGCCCTGAGCTTACTCCTGTGGAGCAAGTTGGACTATTTACTAAAGTTTTAGGTGAAGAACAAACTCAGGCAGTGTCAAACTTTTTGACATTGCTTGCTGAAAATGATCGTTTGATTCTATTACCTGAGATTGCAGTAGAGTACGAGCAACTTAAATCACAGAATAGCAACACAGTGGATGTCGTAATTGAATCGGCATTTCCTTTAACTTCGGTGCAAGAGCAGTTATTAACGCATGCTTTAGAAAAGCGTTTTAATAGTTCTGTGGTTGTGTCAGTAGAAGTTAATCCTGCGCTTATTGCAGGTGTGGTTATTCGTGCAGGCGATCAAGTGATAGATGATTCTGCGCTTAACAAGCTTGAAAAAATGCGGACTCGTCTTCTTGCCTAACAGCAAAAAGACTGAACTTAAAAAAGATTGAGGAATAGCGCAATGCAACAACTGAATCCATCCGAGATCAGTGCGCTCATTAAACAGCGTATCGGAGATCTGGACACCAGCGCGACCGCTAAAAACGAAGGTACCATTGTTATGGTATCCGACGGTATCGTGCGCATTCACGGCCTTGCTGATGCAATGTACGGTGAAATGATCGAATTCGACGGCGGCTTATTTGGTATGGCACTGAACCTAGAACAGGATTCAGTGGGTGCCGTTGTTTTAGGTAACTACCTAAGCCTGCAAGAAGGTCAAAAAGCTCGTTGTACAGGTCGTGTATTAGAAGTTCCTGTTGGTCCTGAGCTTCTTGGCCGTGTGGTCGATGCTTTAGGTAACCCGATTGATGGTAAAGGCCCTATTGATGCTAAATTGACTGATAAAGTCGAAAAAGTAGCACCAGGTGTTATTTGGCGTCAATCAGTCGATCAACCTGTTCAAACTGGTTACAAATCAGTTGATACCATGATCCCTGTAGGTCGTGGTCAGCGTGAGTTGATCATTGGTGACCGTCAGACTGGTAAAACAGCAATGGCGATCGACGCGATTATCGCTCAGAAAAGTTCTGGCATTAAATGTGTGTACGTTGCAATTGGTCAAAAACAATCGACGATTGCTAACGTAGTACGCAAGCTAGAAGAAACGGGTGCTATGGCGTATACCACTGTTGTCGCTGCTGCGGCTGCTGATCCTGCTGCAATGCAGTATTTAGCTCCGTATTCTGGTTGTACAATGGGTGAATACTTCCGTGACCGCGGTGAAGATGCACTGATCATTTATGATGATTTGTCTAAGCAAGCAGTTGCTTACCGTCAAATTTCATTGCTTCTTCGTCGTCCACCAGGTCGTGAAGCGTATCCAGGTGACGTATTCTATCTTCACTCGCGTCTTCTTGAACGTGCTTCGCGCGTTTCTGCTGACTATGTTGAGAAGTTCACGAACGGCGCAGTAACAGGTCAAACTGGTTCTTTAACTGCATTACCGATCATTGAAACTCAAGCTGGTGACGTATCTGCATTCGTACCAACCAACGTAATTTCGATTACAGACGGTCAGATCTTCCTTGAAACATCATTATTCAACGCAGGTATCCGTCCTGCCGTGAACGCAGGTATTTCGGTATCTCGTGTTGGTGGTTCAGCTCAAACCAAGATCATCAAAAAATTGTCTGGTGGTATCCGTACCGCTCTAGCGCAATACCGTGAATTGGCTGCGTTTGCTCAGTTTGCTTCTGATCTTGATGAAGCAACTCGTAAACAACTTGAGCATGGTCAACGCGTAACTGAGTTAATGAAGCAAAAACAATATGCTCCTTACTCAATTGCTGATCAGGCTGTTTCTGTTTACGCGTCTAACGAAGGCTATATGGCTGACGTTGAAGTGAAAAAAATCGTAGACTTTGATGCTGCATTAATCGCGTATTTCCGTTCAGAACACGCTGCATTGATGCAAAAAATTGATGACACTGGTGATTATAACAAAGACATCGAAGCTGAAATCAAAGCGGGTATCGAGAACTTCAAAGCGACTCAAACTTACTAATTTTTTAGCTTAAGTTTGGTTCACGGAATCAACCCTTCGAAGGCTGTCAAAAGCCTTCGACGACTAGGTTAAGCGTATGGCAAATTTAAAAGAAATTCGCGCCAAAGTAGCTAGTATCAAATCGACGCAGAAAATCACGCGTGCGATGCAGATGGTAGCTGCTTCAAAAATGCGTCGTGCGCAAGAGCGCATGGCTCAGGGCCGTCCGTATGCCGAAAATATGCACCGTGTAATTGCTCATTTGGTACAAGCGAATCCTGAATATAAACACCGTTATATGGTTGAACGCCCAGTAAAGCGTGTTGGCTATATTATTGTGTCTTCAGATCGCGGTTTGGCTGGTGGTTTGAACATTAACCTGTTCAAAAAAGTGGTAAAACACGTTCAGCAGCAACAAGAGCAGTCAATTGAAGTTCAATTTGCTTTGATTGGTCAAAAAGCGGTTTCGTTTTTTAAAAACTACGGCGGTAAAGTACTTGGTGCCACTACCAACATTGGTGATACTCCAAGTCTGGAACAGTTAACTGGCTCCGTACAGGTGATGTTGGATGCTTTTGATAAAGGCGAGTTAGATCGTATTTATCTAGTATCAAATGGCTTTGTTAATGCCATGACTCAGAACCAGAAAGTAGAACAATTGGTTCCTTTGGCTGCGGCTGAAGAAAGCGAAAGTCTGAACCGTACTTATGGTTGGGACTATATCTATGAGCCTGAAGCTGAAGAGCTGCTCAACGGTTTATTGGTTCGCTACATTGAGTCAATGGTCTATCAGGGTGTGATTGAAAACATCGCATGTGAGCAGTCTGCACGTATGGTTGCAATGAAAGCAGCAACTGACAACGCGGGCGAACTGATCAAGAGCCTACAACTTATTTATAACAAGCTGCGTCAAGCCGCGATTACTCAGGAAATTTCTGAAATCGTTGGTGGTGCCGCTGCCGTTTAACATTATTAGTTTGAATTGAGGAGACAGCAATGAGTAGCGGTCATATCATTCAGATCATCGGCGCGGTTATCGACGTCGAGTTTGAGCGCAACAGCGTTCCTAAGATCTATGACGCTCTCCAAGTTGACGGTACTGAAACGACTTTGGAAGTTCAGCAACAACTTGGTGATGGTGTTGTTCGTACAATTGCGATGGGATCAACTGAAGGTCTTAAACGCGGTTTGAATGTAACAAATACCCATGCGCCAATCTCTGTACCAGTAGGTCCTGCGACTTTGGGTCGTATTATGGACGTTCTTGGTCGTCCGATTGATGAAGCAGGTCCAGTTGAAACTGAAGCGCGCTTACCGATTCACCGTCAAGCGCCTTCTTATGCTGAACAAGCGGCTTCTACTGATCTTTTGGAAACAGGTATTAAAGTCATCGACTTACTTTGCCCGTTTGCTAAAGGTGGTAAAGTTGGTTTGTTCGGTGGTGCGGGTGTCGGTAAAACCGTTAACATGATGGAGTTGATCAATAACATCGCGAAAGCACACTCAGGTTTATCTGTGTTTGCTGGTGTTGGTGAGCGTACTCGTGAAGGTAACGACTTCTATCACGAAATGAAAGATTCTAACGTTCTTGACAAAGTGGCTATGGTCTACGGTCAGATGAATGAGCCACCTGGTAACCGTCTACGTGTAGCGTTGACTGGCTTGACCATGGCGGAATATTTCCGTGATGAAAAAGACGAAAATGGTAAAGGTCGTGACGTACTTTTGTTCGTTGACAACATCTACCGTTATACACTTGCAGGTACTGAAGTATCAGCATTGTTAGGTCGTATGCCATCTGCGGTAGGTTATCAGCCTACACTTGCAGAGGAAATGGGTGTTCTTCAAGAGCGTATTACATCGACTAAATCTGGTTCGATCACTTCGATTCAGGCGGTTTATGTACCTGCGGATGACTTGACGGATCCATCTCCAGCGACTACGTTTGCTCATTTGGATGCAACAGTTGTATTGAGTCGTGATATCGCGTCTTCTGGTATTTATCCAGCGATCGATCCACTAGATTCAACTTCGCGTCAACTTGATCCATTGGTTGTTGGTGCTGAGCATTATGAAATTGCACGTTCTGTACAGAACATATTGCAACGTTATAAAGAGCTTAAAGACATCATTGCAATCTTGGGTATGGATGAGTTAGCAGAAGAAGATAAATTGGTTGTTTATCGTGCGCGTAAAATCCAGCGTTTCTTCTCTCAACCGTTCCACGTAGCCGAAGTATTTACTGGTGCTCCTGGTAAATTAGTACCGCTTAAAGAAACGATTCGTGGCTTTAAAGGTCTTCTTGCTGGTGAATACGATCACATCCCAGAACAAGCGTTCTATATGGTGGGTGGTATTGACGAAGTGATTGCTAAAGCAGAGAAACTTTAATTAGCAACCCTAATTTAGGAGATTCTCATGGCGACGATGCAATGTGACGTAGTCAGCGTTAAAGAGTCAATTTACTCTGGTACAGTGACCATGTTGATCGCAAAAGGTGCAGGTGGTGAGCTAGGTATTTTACCTGGACATGCACCACTGGTAACTTTGCTCCAACCGGGCCCGATTCGTGTTCAGTTGGAAAATGGTACAGAAGAAATTGTCTATGTATCAGGTGGTGTGCTTGAAGTTCAACCGCATGTTGTAACGATTCTTGCAGATACTGCAATTCGTGCCGACAATCTGGATGAAGCAGCAATTTTAGAAGCCCGTAAACAGGCTGAACAATTGCTTGCCAATCAAAAGAGCGATTTGGACTCTGCGGCTGCGCTTGCCTCTCTTTCTGAGATTGCAGGTCAGCTTGAAACCATCCGTAAAATGAAAAACCGTGCAATGTAAGTTGCCCGTTTTTGAAAAGCCACCGCAAGGTGGCTTTTTTTATGCTATAAGATTTAAAAATAGCAACAGAAAAATAGATCTACATGCAATTGATTGAAATTGAACCGCATTTCTGGGAGCTTTATCAGCAAGATAAGCAATTCTTTCTAAGTATTGCAATTGATTTAAGTTCTGTGGTGTCCTGTTGGGATCTTATTTTAACCGCTGAAGAAATATTGCTATATCAGACGGATGGCCGTGAGGCTATTTTGACACTAACTGAACAGTTCGTTGTACAAGTTTATCGTGGTGATTGTACAGGACTCGAACAGCGCATGGCTTCCTCTCAACAAAAGCAGATGATGAATAATACATTTAAGACATGGCAGAAACAAAATATGTAGATTTAAGTCGATTCAATTTTGACAATTTGTTATTCAACTGTAAATTCATCCAAAATCTAGCAAATAACCTACCAAATTCCAACCTTGATCATTTTATTGTTATCTATACTTGAGAACGGTTCTTAAAAACTTGAACAATTCTTAATTCTACAAAAACGGAGATAATAAAATGGGAAGCACAATGAAAGCTGCGGTTGTGACCGAATTTAATCAGCCGCTACAGATTAAGGATGTAGAAATTCCAAAAGTCAGTGCAGGCAAGGTTCTCGTCAAGATGATTGCCACAGGTGTGTGCCATACTGATTTACATGCAATGCATGGTGATTGGCCAATCAAACCAAGTTTGCCTTTTATTCCTGGGCATGAAGGGGTGGGGGAAGTCATAGAGATTGGTGCGGGTATTACACACCTTAAAGTTGGCGACAAAGTTGGCATCCCGTGGTTGTATTCGGCCTGTGGTCATTGTGACCATTGTTATGCTGGTTGGGAGACCTTATGTAAGGAACAGCAAAATTCAGGTTATTCGGTTAATGGAAGTTTTGCCGAATACTGTCTAGCCGATGGAGAATATGTCGGTGTGATTCCAGAGGGCGTGGATTTGCTCGAAATTGCCCCCATCCTGTGTGCAGGGGTAACAGTTTATAAAGGTCTGAAAATGACTGAAGCCAAAACAGGAGATTGGGTTGCGATTTCAGGCATTGGCGGCTTAGGCCATGTGGCAGTGCAATATGCCAAGACCATGGGCTTTAATGTAGTTGCTATTGACGTAGACGATAGCAAACTCGCGTTGGCAAAAGAATTAGGCGCAGATGTTACAATCAATGCTATCAAATCTGATGTAAAGCAAGAAGTAACCAAAGCCACAGGTGAAGGCTGTCATGGAGTATTGGTTACTGCTGTTTCACCAAAGGCTTTCGAGCAAGCGGTTTCGATTGTACGTCGTGGTGGCACAATGGTTCTAAATGGTTTACCACCAGGAAAATTTGATTTGTCGATTTTTGATATGGTACTGGATGGTATTACGGTTCGCGGTTCGATTGTCGGTACGCGACTGGATTTGAAAGAGGCACTGGATATTGCAGCGCGTGGTAAGGTGAAAGCCCATATTAGTGTCGAGCCATTAGAAAATATCAACGATATTTTTGATCGAATGGAACACGGTAAAATCGATGGCCGTATTGTGATTGATTTTAACAAATAGAGCGTTTCAAATCTCAATTGAATCATGCCCACTCTTTTAAGAGTGGGTTTTATTATCTGATGGATCAATTTCTGACGACATGTGGGATGTTTCGGATTGAGCTGAATCTGATTGGGGAATCATCATGGCTGCTAATTTTAACATTTCATTTTGAATGCTATTCATTTGCTGTTCAATGTGTTTAAAGTTGACCTGATCCCAGTTTACTTGTCCATTCAAAAATGGGCTTTTTAATACTTGCTGGTTGCTTTCGAGTAATTTTTGTCGAATATCTTCGATTTCCTGACTTTTTAAATTCAAACCCTTTAATGCCTGAGTGAAACCTTTGAGTTGATGTTGCAAAGTTGTGGCTGTTTCTTGGAGATGCGTACTATCTTTTTCCTGTATAGCCTGTTGTAGCTCAGTTTGAGATTGTTTTAGCTGCTGAATATAGTCGCCTGCACGAAGTTGCATCTCTGCGACATCCCGTGCGATATAAAAAAAGTTTCCAGTTTTAAAGTCAGTAGTTGGCGCTTCTATAGCATCATGATCTGTTGCGGTATTTTCTTGTGTTCTTTCAGCAGAGGGATGATCACAACCTGAAAGTATAATTGTACAAAAGAGTAGAGGGAAAAAGATTTTTAGCATGGGAAAAGTCCTAAAAATTAGGATGAAATTAACTTAAGCGTCACTATAAGCCAGAAAAACAATAGGAATACAAAAAGCTGCAAAAAGAGAAGGTGTTGTTATAGAAAGCACAAAGTCATGAAGACCTTGTGCTTTTAGACTTTACTTGGCTAATTCGGCTTGGATTGCATCGGTTAGGCGCGGATCATCCGCAGTAATATCAGGTGCAAAACGTGCTACTACTTCGCCTTTTTTATTAATCAGGAATTTCTCAAAATTCCATAGTACTTCAGGTTTTGGATTCGGGGTCAGACCATATTCGACTAAATCTTGCCACCAAGGACCCTCACCGATACGTTCGGGTTGTGCAGAGATTAAGGTTTGGTAAAGAGGATGTTTATTTTCGCCTGCAACAGAGATTTTAGAGAATAATGGAAAATGAACATCATAACTTAGCGAGCAAAATTGCTGAATTTCATTATCTGTGCCTGGCTCTTGCTCTAGAAAATTATTGGCTGGAAAACCCAAAATTTCCAGACCGTGCTCTTTTTGTGCCTGATACAGTTTTTCCAGTCCTTCATATTGTGGTGTCAGGCCACATTTAGAGGCGACATTGACAATCAAAAGTACCTTGCCTTGGTATTGATTTAATGACGTATCTTCCCCTGAAATGGTTTTGACTGGTATGTCATAAACTGAATTGCTCATAAAAATCCTTAAATAAAATAAAGAAAAAAGTGATGTCTTGTTTTAAGGAGATTTATGCAGAAAGGCAAGTGGCTAGCTTGGGATTTCTGTGCAAAAACAGTGAAGATCTTCGTACTAAATGAAATTTATTTCATTTGTAAGGGTGTTTGGCCGGTATAGCGTTTAAAAAACTCGATAAAACTGGAACTATGCTGGTAGCCAAGATCCAGTGCAATACGTTTAATCGCACTGCCTTGCTGGATTTGTCCAATAGCGTAAACGATTTTGGCGCGATTACGCCACTCGGATAAAGATAAATGCAATTCCTGCTGACTGAGACGCAAGGCATGGCGTTCGCTGATTTGAAAATTTTCTAAAATCTGTTGCAAACTTTGGTCAAAAGATTGACGTTGCCCCAATTGATCCAGAATAGGCGCCAAGATAGGATTTGTTGTTTGTGGTAGGTAATGATCATAACAATCTGCTGCGAGCATTTGATCCAATAACACTTGTAATAAATGCTGATATTCTGCCAAGTCCGGTTGGGATTGATGATGTAATAATTCTTTAACGAGTGCATGAAAAAAGGGGCGAATTTCAAGCGTCTTGGGACTGGTATTAAAATATGCGCATAACTCCGGATGCACACGGATACAAATAAAATGGGTCGGCTGCTCAACTGCAATACAAAAATGGCTAGTTTGTGGCGGTAACCACAAACCATAATTCGGTGGAGCAAGAAACGTTCGCTCACCCACCTGAATTTCCAGAATGCCATTTAAACTAAAATTAAAATCACCCCACACGGAAGAATGTGGGCAGATACTGTCATGTGGATGGAAAAAAAATTCATTAATTTCCAGTTTTTGTGCCAGATTCTGTGAAGGGGTGATTAGGTCAGTCATGCTTCATTGTCACAGGTGATTTTTGGATTATTTAAACCTTTAGCTAATGTGAAAATAGACAACAGTGCTAAAAGAATAAAACTCAGTACCCCATAAATTAGAATATTTTCATTGAAATGATCAACTACAAAACCGCCTAGAAGCGATCCACTCGCGATCATGACTTGAAATAATCCTACAAATAAAGGCATGCCTTTCTCAACTGCCTGAGGTGCATGTACAAACATCCAAATATTGGCTGATGTCGGAAATGCACCAAAAGCAAACCCCCATAAGGCAGTTAAAACAAATGCCCCTGTTTCATGAATCGCAAATACAGGAAATCCAAAGAATACAATGGCGAAGCATATGCCAACAAAAGCCAGTGTATAGCGAATATTTAAATTGCCGCTATACCCCGCAAATGCATTGCCAAAAACACCTGCAATACCATAGAGCAATAACAACATGCCAATGGTCGTACCATCAAAACCCGCAATATGTTTGAAAAATGGTGCAAGATAACTATAAGCACAAAAATGCGCTAATCCGATAAGGAGTATGATTAACATCCCACTTCGTGCTTTGGGAATGCGAAGTAGAGCAGGCAGATCACGTAAATGGATGGCTGAATCAGGTCGAAGTTTCGGTAAAAAGATGAGCTGAATTAAGAATACGGCAAAACCAATGACCGCAGTGATTGCAAATGCACTACGCCATCCATAAAACTCACTCAACCATGTGCCAATAGGGACGCCCAACACAGTTGCCAATGTCACACCCGCCATAACGACGGCTGTTGCTTTAGAGATGGGCAAGCTTGCCGGAGCCAGTTTGCCACTTAGAGCAATTGCGGTCGCCCAAAAGCCACCAATTGAAATCCCCAGAATTAACCGGCTCACGAGCAGAAGATTAAAACTATCAGCGATTGCAGTAATACTATTGGCAACCACCATGACCAATGTTAATAAAATTAGAACATAACGACGATCTAACTGTTTCATTGCCACAGGAAGTAAGGGCGCTGCAAAAGCAGCCATTACGCCAGGAAGAGTAATAATTAACCCTGCTGTACCTGTTGAAATTTTCAAATCGCTGGCAACACTATTGAGTACGCCAATAGGTAAAAATTCGCTGGTAACCAAAGCAAATGCGGCAATTGAAACGGCTAGTATGGCCAGCCAGCTGCCTTGTGTAACAGGATTAGGTGGAGTGGTAGGAGAGCTATCCATTGAATTTCAACCTTATGTCTAGAGATGAAAAATCGTGCTAATTTATTTTGTAGTGATCACTATGAAAATAAAAATAGTTGAAAAAATATGTGACGTCAATTAATTTAATAATGATTGTTATAAAAATAGCTGTGAGCTTTATGACAAAATTGGATAATACATTGATGATGGATGAGTTGACTGAGTTACCCAAAAAAAAACGGGGTCGACCAAAATGCTTTAATGAAGAGCAGGCCTTGCAAAAAGCTATGTTGCTGTTTTGGGAGCATGGCTATGAGGCAACTTCGATTAATGATTTAACACAGGCGCTTGAAATCACAGCCCCAAGTCTCTACAGTAGTTTTGGTGATAAAACCACATTATTTTATAAAAGTATTGATTATTATTTGGCACATGAAGCCTGCCCGATCGAATCGATTTTTACACAAGCACGGACGGCAAAAATCGCATTTGAACTATTTTTGTATGACAATATCAAACGTTTAATGCAGCCAAACAAACCAAAGGGTTGTATGTTGATTACCGCGGCCATGAATGGTTCGGAACAAACACAGGATGTACAACATAATTTGCTAGAAAAACGTTTAGCCACCAAACAAAAATTATGTGAACGGCTACAACAGGGCGTTCGGGAGGGTGATCTCTCTAATGCCGCACCCATAGCGACAATGACAGATTTTTATTGCACGGTGATTCAGGGCTTAACTGTACAGGCAAGGGACGGTGCTAATATTGATGAGCTGAATCAGGTCGTTGAACATGCCATGAAAGCATGGGATCTATTTGAAACTTGATCGATATGGATGTCCAATGTACTGTATAAATGTCTGAAATACGATATTTCAATTTAATTCGACATTGCTCACAATATATCCCACGCTATTCGATTCGAGTTGACTCATGAAAGACGTTGCAAAAGTACATTGGTGGGCATTTTTATTGCCAATGCTTGCAGTATTAATCTGGTCATTAAATATTACGGTAACACGCTATGCAGCAGATCTGATCTCACCTGTCAGTATTAGTTTTTATCGCTGGTTGATTGCTTTTATTATACTTACCCCTTTTATGCTGCCACAAGTATGGAAGCAGCGCATGCTGGTGCGTCGTCATTTGGGGCAACTGGCAATATTAAGTGCATTTGGAATGGTGTTATATCAGGGGCTGGCCTATAGTGCGGCGCATTATACGACGGCGACTAATATGGGCATCATCAATGCCTTTATTCCAGTATTCACCATTTTTGTGTCGATGTTTATCTTAAAAGATATTCCCAATAAATTTGCTGTGATTGGCAGTTTGATTTCTTTCTTTGGTCTGATCTATGTGATGAGTCAGGGACATCTTACCAGCTTGTTAAACAGTGGCGGGCATTTGGGGGATGGCATTATGGTCATTGCCGTTTTTTTCTATGCCTTTTATGGGGTGTTTTTAAAGAAATGGCAGTTACAGATTCCATTATTGATTAGTTTGTATGTCCAAATCGGGTTTGCCCTGATTTATCATTTACCCTTTGTTGCATGGTTGGGACTAGATGCTATTAATATCCAGAATGGGCCAAGTGTTTTTTATGCAGGTCTTTTTCCATCATTGGTTGCACCTTTGGTCTGGATGGTGGCAGTACAACAGATTGGGCCAAATCGTACCAGTATTTTTATGAATTTGATGCCTGTATTTACTGCGATTATTGCCAGTATGTGGTTGTCTGAACAGTGGACCATCTATCATACGCTTGGTGGAATCATGATCTTGGTGGGTATTGTTCTCGCGCAGAAGAAAACTCCTGCAAAGGCAGCGCAGTTACTTCGGAATTAGAAATACGATTTTGAAGCAGGTGTGGGTCTAGATGTTCCACACTTGTGCAAAACAATTGTTATGATAAAAAAATTACTTTTTGGCGCGATTATTGCGACGTAAGAAAAAGTAGCATCTGCTAAAAAATTTTATTCTAACAATTTGATTATTATAAATTTTATTTTTAATTTAAAGAATGATCTATTCTGCTTTTTGTATAACCTTTATTTAAAAATGATCAATTAAAAATATTAAACTAAATGTTGGCGCAAACGTTGCATTTTACCTCTATGTCTTCTGGAAAATAGATCATTGCGATTCGAGCAATTTTATTTTCTGGCGTTTATACCATAACAAAATTGGGGTAATGCGATGTCTATTGAAATGAACAAAAATCCAAATACGTTACGCGATCAAAGCCCACAGGGTTTATTTTCAAAATTATTCTCAAAATTTAAAAAGACTGCATTTTGTGCAGCCAGTAGTGGTTTACTCACCGTAGGGGCTCTATCGACAACAGCAACAATGGTGACTACAGCTTATGCGGCTGATCCACTCAAAGCAGCCTTTGTTTATATTGGCCCGCCAGGTGATCATGGCTGGACATATGCACATGACCAATCTCGCATTCGCACAGAAAAAGATCTGAAAGGAGCGGTAAAAACGACCTTTGTTGCCAACGTGCCTGAAACAGGAGATGCGGAGCGAGTATTTCGTAATCTAGCGCAGCAAGGCAATAAAGTAATCTTCGGAACTTCATTTGGCTATATGAATGCGATGGAAAAAGTTTCACGTACTTATCCGAATACCGTATTTATGCATGCGACGGGCTATAAGTCTGGCAAGAATATGGGCAACTATAATATTCGTACCTATCAAGGGGCGTATTTACTGGGTGTATTGGCGGGAAGCAAAAGTAAGACCAATAAAATCGGCTTTGTCGGTTCTTATCCCATTCCAGAAGTAGTGCGTAATATCAATGCATTTACCATTGGCGCGCGTAGCGTTAATCCAAAAATCACGACACAGGTGGTTTGGGTGAGTTCATGGTTTGATCCGGGTAAAGAACGTGATGCTGCATTGGCCTTGATTTCACAAGGTTGTGATGTGTTATTACAAAATACTGATTCGCCAGCAGTTGTTCAGGCAGCCAAACAAAAAGGTGTTTGGGGATTAGGTTGGAACTCAGATATGGGTAAATTTGGTGGCGATGCACAATTGGGTGCGGCAGTACTACATTGGGATCCGATTTACGACAAAGTGCTGAAAGATGTCGCTGCGAAAAAATGGAGCAATACACCGATCTATTATGGTGTAAAAGAAGGTACGGTCAATGTAGAAAATATTGGAACAGCGGTCTCTGCGGATGCCAAAAAGATGGTATTAGCTCGTCGTGATGCGATTAAAGCAGGCAAATTGAATCCATTTGCAGGTCCTCTATATACACAGGCGGGTAAAGAATTTGTCAAGGCAGGCAGTGCTTATACCGAAGCGCAACTCGACAAAATGAACTTCTATGTACAAGGTGTGCAAGGTGTATTGCCAAAATAAAAATTGGGCAAAGTGGTTTAAGTTATATTGAGGAAAATGGGCATGATCACAGGTCAATGGACTCCGTTAGTCCCTTCTATACTGATCGAAACGGGTGAGGTAGAGCAGGTTTTGGTGAGGGATAAAGATGTTGCTGTCTGGCGTTCCATGCAGGGTCATGTTCAAATCTGGGAAAACCGTTGTCCACATCGTAGTGTGCGTTTAAGTTTGGGACAGGTACGGGGTGAAAGTCTGGTCTGTGCCTATCATGGCTGGCAGTTTGCCGCAGAAGATGGGCTTTGTCAGCGTATTCCTGCTCAGCCTGAACAGCGCGCACCGAAAAGTTTATGTGCAAGAGCTTATGCCGTCATGGAAAATTCAGGCCTGATTTGGTATGGCGAAGATACTCCTCCTGATATTGATCCTTTATTTAAGGAAATACAATCAGTCTATGCAGGGTCTGTCACTATCTCGGTCACACTGTCTCAAGTACAAGATTATTTATTGGAAGCGGGTTTGACTGAATGCGCTATGCACAATGGATTGAGTTGGCGAGATGATGCAGCAGATCGCACATTGCGTATTTATCTCACGCCGACACAGACCAATGTTGTGACGGTACATGCCATGTTATCACAAAGAGCAAAGCCTACCCAATGTCATCCGTTATTAAGACAGATGCGAGAAAATCTGGAGTCGGAGAAACTCAGCCATGCCTAATACACAGCAGTATTCTCAGATGATTTCATCTAGTTTGTTGGGTGAATGGATCGTGGTTGCTTCAGAGCAGGAATTCGTTCAGTGCCAGCAGATAAAAACATGTCTGGATGGACAAACTTTAAGTATCCATCGAGATATCATCAATGGTGTCCATGTTTATCAGGTGAAGTTCGATTCACTCGATGTAGACATGTTGAATTTGGCTGTGCAAGTGGCTTTTGGTTTTGTATGGTTATGTGTCGGAACTGAAAAAAAACCATTATTTCAGCTTGATGAATATGAAGTTGCAGAAGCACGCCGTGTGCCGTGTGGTGCTTACGGGGTACGCACATCACCACTACGGGGCATAGAAAATTTTCTGGATATGGCACATTTCCCGTATGTCCATACAGGTATATTGGGAGCTGAACCAGAAACTGCAGTCAAACCCTATCAAGTTGAATGGCGTGAAGATGTCGATGAAATCTGGGCAACAGAGTGTTTTTTTACTCAACCACTTGCCGCACCGAGTTCACCTCAGCCGCAGGAAACTGAATATGTCTATCGCGTTGCTTCCCCCTTAAACGCGATTTTATATAAAGTGAATACTGCGGCTGAGGGGATTATTCCAGCTGATGTAGTGTGTCTTTTCATTCAACCCCTGAGTGAAACTCATATTCGGGCGCATTTACTGATGATTTTGGATGATCAGACGAGCAGCATGACCGATATGGTCTTATTTCAACAGAAAATTTTTACTCAGGACAAACCGATTCTGGAAAATCATGTGCCTTTAAAACTTCCTTTGGAAAAACTGGAAATTCCGACGAAAGCTGATGCACTAGCGACTGCATATCGCAAATGGCTGATCACCAAGAATTGGAGCTATGGCGTACATAAAAGCATGCAAACGGAGCAAGTGGTATGAACGTAAATCTATCAAGATTGCCTCTAAATTTTGCCGATGATCCATTATCGACAGATTGCTATAGCGTACGTTTGTTACTTGAGTTTTTACAACTTCCTTATCAGTCTGTATATGCAGATGTTGAGCAATTCGATAATAAATTTGAATCGCCAGTTTTATTAGATTCTTCTTCAAACATGTCTGGGCTGATGTTCATTTTTCAATATTTAGTTGAATTAACAGGAACACAATCTCAATGGATACCAGTTTATTTGTCATCGCAAATACAGGAGTGGCATGATTTTAATGAAAAACTCAAACTGAGTTTGGGGCGATTACGTCAGGCCAGTCTGGCAATGGATCAATTTTTGACAGATGAAAAAAGACTATTTAAGCAGGCAGCGGAGCAGTTGCGTGAGCTGGATGATTATTTATGTGAGCAAACCATTTGCGGACACCGATATTTGTTGGGTGGGCAACTGACGGCCGCTGACTTGATTGTATTTCCTCAAGTTGCATTGGCTTGGGATGCGGGTGTAAGTTTGCTGCCTTTTTTACACATTCGTCGTTGGATAAACCATATTCGCCATCAACCAAAATTTATTCCGATGGCTGGTTTATTGGCTATCAACTGAGATAAATCGTAAAAAACTGTTTTTATTTTAATCATTATGAATCGTTCTGTCTTATTGTAGGTTAGAGATGGTATAAATTTTGCCTATAGACTCGGGTTATCTTAGATAAGGACAGATTGGTGATTCATCCTACAAATAAATGGGAAGCATTAGACGCACATTTGTTGCAAGTTTTATATGTGCTTTTAACAGAAAAAAGTGTGTCTAATGCAGCCAAACGACTGAATCAATCACAACCTGCCATTAGTACCGCTTTAAAAAAATTAAGGGAAATCACAGGTGATCAGCTTTTGGTGCGTAGCCGCAACGGCATGACTCCTACTGAACGTGGTTTATCCTTACTTGAGCCAGTGAGTCAGGTATTAAGCCAGCTTGAATTAATTGCCACCCAACAAGTTAATTTTGACCCAGCACAATCGCGTCAGGTATTTAATCTGGCAGCATCGGATTATTTAAACCCTATCGCGATTGGTGAAATTCTTCGCAGGATTCATGTAGAAGCACCGCATTGCACGGTCATTATGCATTCCATGGGACATAATGTAGATTATGCCCACGCATTGGAAAGTGGTATGTACGATGCGGTGATTGGTAACTGGCCACAGCCTCCTGAATATTTACGACTTGCTCCATTGTTCGAGGATGAAGTGGTCTGTTTGATGCGTAAGTCGCATCCTCTGGCGCATAAGACCCTGTCGATGGATGATTATCTTAATGCTGATCATATTGCTCCAACACCTTATACTGTAGGGCAACGCGGAGTCATCGATTTACATTTATCCAAAGAGCGCCTAAAACGTAATATTGTGGCATTTATTCCGTACTTTGGAATGATTCCTTATATGCTGCTACAACTTGACGCGATTTTTTCTGCTCCGCGCTCATTTTCTCGCCATTATAGTGCATTATTGCCTTTGACTATTTCTGATGCGCCCATCCAGTTTCCCAAAATTTCTTATTATCTACTTTGGCACGAACGTCAGCATCGTTCTCCTGAGTTTCGCTGGTTCAGAGAGTTGGTGATTTCGGTTCTGAGAAACGATAGTCATGTGGTCAATTAACGAATATCTAAGCTCATTCTCTCAATCGCTTAAGCTTAAGCACAGGAAGATAACATTTATTTTCCTGCGCTGAATTCTGTCTGTGCTTTCATGACATCGGTTCAAAAACAATCATTTTATTGTTTATATCTGTTTTAACATAAGCAACATTGCACATTTTTAATATGCCAATCTTTGGTAGGAAATTTGCCTTTATCACAGGGTCAGATCGTTTTGCATTGGGGCAAACGTGATTTTTGAAAAGCCATCATTATGAGTCTTGAGATGAATACTGTGAGCTTTGATCTTGAGAAAATGATAAGGGGAAATGTGCAATGAAAGTATTACAACAAGGTAATGCATTAAAAACGCTAATGACTGCTATGGCGACTATTCTGGGGGGAATTGGAACCATGCAATCTGTACAGGCTGCCATATGGAGCGATACGTCTATTGGGTGGCGTTACGGATCACAATTTGCAGAACCGTATAAAAACGATTCAGATGGCAGTCGTACGGATATCACCAAACAAATTTTTAACCTGACCCATGCCAGTGGTGATAAGTACGGTTCAAATTTCTTTAATGTCGATTTACTTCAGTCAGATGATGAACCGAATAGCACTCAATCCAATGATAAAGGGACTCAGGAAGCCTATGTGGTCATTCGTCGTTATCTGGATGCTGGCGCCATTACTAAGACAAATTTATCTGTACCGGGCTACATTCGTGGTGCGGGTTTAACATTGGGGCTGGACTGGAACACTAAAAATGATAGTTATGGTTCAAAAAAACGTATGTGGGTGGTAGGGCCAACTATTCAATTTGATGTGCCTGGTTTTCTAGATTTTAGCGTATTGGCATTATTTGAAAGTAATGATCCTTCATCAGATACCCCGCGATTTGGGTATTCTTCGGGTCGTTATACCTATGACACTCATGCTGCTGCACAGTTTACATGGGGTATTCCAATTGGAAAAACACCGCTATCTTTTGAGGGATATGCACTTTGGATTGATTCAAAAGGAAAAAATGAGTCTGGGGGTGATACAAAAGCTGAAACTCATATTGATGCACGTGTGATGTATGACTTGAGCCCAGTTATTGGGTTAAAAGGCAGCAAGTTACGCGCAGGCGCAGGCTATGAGTATTGGAAAAATAAATTTGGCAATGACACCGATGGCTTTGCAGGAAAAGGTGCCACAGCCAGCACACCAATGGTTCGGGTTGACTATCATTTTTAAAAATATCGTGAATGATGCAGATAGAGCGTAAATAGAAAATTTTTACTTACGCTCCATCTTTATGATCAATCATTATTGAATTAAAAGAGACATCAAAATGACATTAAATGATCAGGCAACAGCGCAAGATCTGTTTTTTCTAAGAAAAACGTTTGAATTGGCAGAACAAACTAAATTGCAAGGTTTACATCCTTTTGCCGCAATTGTGGTGAATGCGCAAGGCGAGGTTGTGACTGAGGCAGGCAATAATTCATTGCCTCCGACGGGTGATCCCACCCGTCATGCTGAGACTGTTGCAGCAGGACAGGCCGCACGACTCTTGTCATTGGAACAGTTGCGTAATTGTACTTTATATACCAATGCTGAACCCTGTGCGATGTGTTCTGGTGCGATTTATTGGACCGGTATTGGTCGGGTCGTCTATGGCATGAGTGAAACACAACTTCTCGAAATTACAGGAAATCACCCAGAAAACCCGACGTTATCTTTACCTTGTCGTCAGGTATTTGCTAGTGGACAACGCGAAATAAGGGTCATTGGGCCGTGTTTGAGTGAAGAAGCAGCGCAAGCACATCAAGGGTTTTGGACTGAATTAAGTCACTAAACAGATTTTTTATTTAAATATTATTCACAAAATAAAGTGATTGCAGCATGGCATGTCCCTTGCTTCATTCTAATCACATGAGCTAAAGAGATGACCTGATGGCTTTACCTACCGATAAAATCTCTGTTGATCCAGACTTGAATATGACCACCAGTAGACCTGTACCTATCTTGCAGAAAAATCGTCTGGAGTTGATCAATATAACGAAACAGTATGGCAGTTTAGTGGCCAACGACCATATTAATTTACAGGTCGCACCCGGTGAAATCCATGCAGTATTGGGTGAAAACGGTGCAGGCAAAAGTACCCTGATGAAAATTATTTATGGGGCAGTGAAGGCCGATGAAGGAGAGATTGTCTGGAATGGTCGCTCTGTCACTATTGAAAGTCCTGCTGCGGCCCGACGTTTGGGAATTGGTATGGTGTATCAACACTTTTCTCTATTTGAAACATTGACGGTAGTGGAAAATATTGCACTGGGCTTGGATGAAAAATTTGATCTAAACGCATTATCCAAGCGCGTCATTGAAGTCTCTGAAAAGTATGGATTGCCTATTGATCCGAAAAGAACCGTTTATAGTTTATCGGTTGGAGAGCGACAACGTGTTGAAATTGTACGTTGTTTATTGCAAAACCCATCATTGTTAATTTTGGATGAACCCACTTCGGTACTTACGCCTCAAGCAGTATTAATCTTGTTTGAAACGTTACGCCGTTTAGCCAGTGAAGGGGTATCAATTTTATATATCAGTCATAAACTCAATGAGATACAGAGCTTATGTGATTGCGCTACTATTTTACGGAGTGGAACCGTGACAGGAACTGCCATTCCTAAACAGGAAAGTACCGTGAGTCTGGCTAAGATGATGATTGGGCGTGATCTTCCTGCTTATGAACATCCTGTTTATGTGGGCGAGAGTAAGCCTATATTTGAAGTGAAACAGCTCAATGTTCAGGCACCTGATATTTTTGGAACCTCGCTCGAACATATTCAGCTTAGTGTGAAAACAGGAGAGATTCTGGGTATTGCAGGTATTTCTGGAAATGGTCAAGCCGAACTGTTGACGGCCTTGTCTGGTGAAATTACGACTGCAAAGGGCTGTGTAATTTTAGAGGGACGGGCGATCGGCCATTTAAATGCGGGACAGCGCCGCGCACTGGGTTTTGGTTTTGTGCCTGAAGAGCGTTTGGGACGTGGTGCTATTCCCGCGATGAGTCTAACTCAAAATGCTTTACTGACCGCATTTCGACAAGGTTTTGTACGTTATGGGTTGGTCAATTACGAAAAAGCGCGTCATTTCGCACAAGACTGTATTCAGAAATTTGCGGTAAAAGCCTCTGGAACGGCGGCTGTCGCGCGTTCTTTGTCGGGCGGCAACCTACAAAAATTCATCGTAGGTCGTGAAATCCTGCAACAGCCTAAAGTTATGGTGGTGGCCCAACCCACTTGGGGGGTCGATGTCGGTGCAGCCGCCTTTATTCGTCAAACACTGATTGATCTGTCGCGGCAGGGTGTCGCCATTATTGTAATTTCTGAAGAATTGGAAGAATTATTTGAGATCAGTGATCGAATTGCTGTTCTGGCCGCAGGTCGCCTAAGTGAAGCTCAATCTGTCAATGAAACCGATGCTGAAACGATTGGTTTGATGATGTCTGGATTGCATCCGCAATCGCAAAGCCCAAGCGTTTTAGACGCATCTGCTTAGGTCTATATCATTTGAACTGGGGTTACATATGCATTTACTCGAACCGCGTGATCATCCATCGATTTTAATGAAGTGGCTCTCTCCCTTAATTGCTTTGGTGGCCACGTTCTCTATTGGCGGCCTATTATTTATGATTTTAGGGAAAAATCCGCTTGAAGCTTTTCAGGTTTTCTTTATTGAACCCTTATCTAGTTGGTATGGCTGGAGTGAGCTGATTATTAAAGCCAGTCCCTTAATTTTAATTGCATTAGGCCTATCGATTGGATTTAAAGCCCGTATTTTTAATATCGGTGCTGAAGGCCAGCTCATCATGGGCGCAATTTTTGGGGGTGGTTTAGCCATTGCGTGTCAGGGAATCTCCGCATTTTGGGTCTTACCTTCTATGGTGATTGCGGGTGCACTTGGCGGAGCTTTATGGGGGGCTATTCCTGCATTATTAAAAACTCATTTTAATGCGCAAGAAACTCTTACCACATTAATGCTGAATTATATTGCGACATTTATTTTACTGTATTTGATTAATGGGCCGTGGAAAGATCCCGAAGGCATGAATTTTCCACAATCGGTTATGTTCGACGATGGAACTTTATTTCCTATTTTATTTGAAGGCACACGAATCAATGCTGTGATTGGGGTGACCATTTTTGCAGTGTTGGCATTCTGGCTGTTTAGTAAACGCAGTTTTCTTGCATATAAGCTCGAAGTAGGTGGTCAAGCACCTGATGCTGCACGCTACGCGGGGTTTTCTGCAAAGCAGGCTATCTGGTTTAGTCTTATGATCTCAGGTTTTATGGCTGGTATTGCAGGCATTGGTGAGGTTGCAGGTCCGGTTGGACAACTCAATCCAAATATTTCTCCAGGTTATGGTTATGCCGCAATTATTGTGGCGTATTTGGGACGATTAAACCCGATCGGGATTGTTTTGTCAGGATTTTTGATGGCCTTGCTCTACATTGGTGGAGAAACCGCACAGCTAAATCTACAACTTCCTGCAGCAATTACAGGATTATTTCAGGGAATGTTGTTGTTTTTCTTATTGGCTGCGGATGCTTTCATCGAAAATCGCTATCGGTTTGGCAGGTCTAAAACAATGAAAAAGCATACATCTTCCATTGCATCCACTGAAACAGCTTAGGAGTTAGACATGATTGATTTAGTTCCAATTTTAGCGGGTACTCTGGCCGCGGGCACACCCCTGATTTTTGCAGGAATGGGTGAGTTGGTTGCAGAGCGAACAGGGGTGATTAATCTGGGTGTTGAAGGCATGATGTTGATTGGTGCCATTGCGGGTTTTGCTTTTTGTGCAAGCACAGGTCTAGGGCCTGCAGCAGGACTTTTGGCAGGGGCCATTGCAGGGGCGGGTGCTGCACTCATTTTTGCAATTTTGGCACTTTCGCTCGCAGCTAATCAGGCCGCATGTGGGCTTGCGTTAACCATTTTCGGTGTGGGGTTATCTGCTTTTGTGGGGCAACATTTTGTCAGCAACAGTTTGGAGGGGTTAAAGGCACTGGATATTCCCGTCCTGTCGGAGCTCCCTTTTATCGGACCGATTTTATTTCACCAAAATTATGTGGTGTATTTATCGATTTTATCTTTTTTTGTCATTTGGTGGATTTTGGCAAGAACCAAGCTGGGTTTATTGCTTAAAGCGGTGGGCGAGTCACCAGAGTCAGCACATGCAATGGGTTATTCAGTATTGTTGATTCGTTACGGTGCCGTATTGTTCGGTGGAGCCATGGCGGGAATAGGTGGGGCATTTTTATCAACAGTATATACGCCATTATGGGTTGAAAATATGGTAGCAGGCCGTGGTTGGATTGCCATTGCACTAGTGGTATTCGCAGTGTGGAAACCTGCACGATTGATGGTCGGTGCTTATTTATTTGGTGGTGTCACCATTTTACAATTCCATGCGCAAGCGTTGGGTCTGGATCTGCCTGTTGAATTACTGGCGGCGTTGCCGTATGTGGCTACGATTTTAGTTCTGGTCTTGATTTCACGTGATAAAAAACTATTGCAAATGAACTTACCTGCATCATTGGGGAAATCCTTTATTCCTTAATGTTTTTATGATGATGAATAGATGAGTCAGGTTGAATCATCTATTTATCATCAGAGTTTAAGCCTCTAAAATTAAGATTAAAATTTTTTGCCGTATCTTCTATATGATTTTTAAATAAATTTGAAATATGACAATTAAGTCAAAATTTTCAAAAAATCAATAAAAATAGTATGATAATTTTAATTGTTAAGTAAATATTAACAATAATATGCCATTTTTTGAGGTTTCCATAAGATAAATAATATATTTGTATTAAACAAAACATTAATCCATAATGTGCCTATTGAAAATGTGGCCTAAATTAAAATCAGGCCATATGCACCAGATTTAAGTTACCCTCTGGATGTTCTTGAAAAGCATCCTTTTTTATGCCCAGCCATTCTATATGGCTGGGTTTTTTTTGGGGTTAAAATATTAAATTCTTATGATTTAAACGTTATTTACAAAACTCACTTAGAGGAATTAACGATAATTATTATCGCTTGAATTAGGCGCGTATAACTTCTCCAGTAATGGCATCAAGAATACGGCTAGGTTGTTGGCTTGAGCCTAGATCACCATTTAGATAATCGACATTTACATCAAAATAATGACTGGCTTCCTGTAGTGAGCGGGCTGGTTCTAGACCTGCGGGATTAGCACTCGTAGATACAATAAAACCATTAAAAGCATTGCAGAGTGCGATACATAGCGCATGTGTTGTCACTCTTACAGCAACTTGAGTATGTTTTCCTGTAATCCACTGGGGAATTTGTGTTGTGTTGACAGGCAGTAGCCATGTGGTAGCGCGTTCAGTCACGCTACGATTAGTCCAACTTTGAATGACCTGATTCTGTCTTTCTGAATCAAGGCTTTCAAGCAAGGGGCGGACTTGGTCTATATGACTTGCCAGTAAAATGACCCCTTTTTCGATGGGGCGTTTTTTTAGAGAGAGAATTTTATGAAATGCCTGTTCATTAAATGGATCACAGCCTAGTCCCCAGACGGCCTCTGTAGGGTAGGCAAGCACATTGCCTTGTTTTAAGCTCTGTGCCGCTTCTACAACGGAGGTGGTCAGCATCATGATGTCCTGCTTTGATAAAACATTTACTATTGTGAACTTTAATAGCTTGGTCGGCAACGTTGATATAAGCCCGCTTGCTGGAGACATAATCCTGAAAGCTCTAGCTCCATCAGTTGAGCGGTAAGCTCGGCAGTTGTGCCATTGAAGTTCTGTGCTAGTTGATCCAAACCTTGCCCTACCCAATCCAGATGTTGATATAAACCAATTAAATGTTCTGGAATATTAATGTTTTGTTCAGTCTGATTATTTTGAGGTTGCTGTGTCATTTGCCACTGAGTTGGGAGTGCCAAATCTTCAATGATTTGTTCAGGATGATCGATTAAAATCGCACCTTCACGAATAAGTTGGTGACAACCTTGATGAAATTCACTGTAAATATGACCAGGAATTGCAAAAATTAACTTTCCTTGTTTAGCCGCTTCATTGGCAGTAATCAGTGAGCCACTTTTTTGTTTCGCTTCCACGACCAGCACCCCCAAGCTTAAACCACTGACAATACGATTACGTCGTGGAAAATTGTGCTGTAAGGGCAAAGTCTGGGGTAAAAATTCAGTAATTACTGCACCATGTTGTGCAATTTGCTGACGTAAACTTTGATTTGCCGTGGGGTAGGTGCTATCTAAACCTGTTCCCATCACAGCGATACTGCGTTGGTGTTGTAAACCACCCTGATGTGCTGCTTCGTCTACTCCATGTGCCAGACCGCTACTGATAAAGAAGCCTTTTTCACTTAAATAAAAAGCAAAATCATACGCAACCTGCCGGCCATGAGGACTTGGTTTTCGGCTGCCCACAATCGCGATTTGAGGTTGTAGTAACGCTTCGACTTTACCCTGGCCAAAAATAATCGGTGGACGGTCTTCATACGGCAATAGCTGTGAAGGATAAGACGTATCTTCTGGTGTAACAATAAAATCTGTGTACTGTTGAATGAGATCAATCAGCTTAGCAAAATTCTGCTGACCAGCATCTGTTTGATATTCCTGGACACGTTTGAGATGGCTTGCATGTAAACCCAACCGTGACCATTCTGATAAATGCTTGGGCAACATTGCTCGTTCACAGTGACCAAAATGATTTATGACTTTTTGAAACGCTGAAAGAGAATGTTGCAGCAAATACCACACTGCAATGGTGTGGTAGTGATGCTGACTTAATTTTTTTAACATACGATAAAGTTTTTAATCATCAAGACGTGGAGGCAAAATTTCAGCGCCTACTTTAATAGGTAAAGAACTTTCTAACACATAAGCATAGCTTAGTTGATCAAAGGTCCTAAACACCATTAATGTACCAACCTTCTGGTTTGGTAATTTAATTTTTTCTTTAGTTTTAGGGTCTTGAACAGTTTCGCCCTGTTGGTAGATTGCAAAAACATGACCTGATTGAACACCATCCAAACGCCCACGATCAATCGTTACCACACTATTTTTCGCAGCCGAACCAATCGAGCCCATCACTCGAATAATCTGTCCACCTTGAGTCACTTGATTGGCTTCAGTTGGATAGAATAGAGTCGGTAACATGGCTTCCTGTTCAAACATGACTAGATCGCCACGACGAACTTCAGCATTGTAGCTGTCAGTGAGTTCCATCGTCGCAATATCATTGTCTTTCTGGGTCACGATGCCTGACGCCACTTGTAGCAGTTCCAAGCCAACCGTGTGTTTTTTGCCTTTTGCATCAGTCAATACATAAGGTTCGCCCTTACGATACACTGCATAACGTTGACCTGAGGTTAAACCTTGGCCACGCACATACACACTTTGTCCTTTCCCTGCCAATACCCGTTGATCTGCCGTACCTAAAATATAAGGTGTATTTTCGATACTATCACTCGCAACTATCGCAGTACGATCCAGCCACTGTTTGATATTATCCAGTGGGATCACAGGGATGCTATTGCTCAGTTGTTCAATACGAACTTGTGGCTGTAACGTGGTTCGGCCTGAATAACGACGGATAATGCCTTCGCAGCCATCCCCTTCATCGCGCCCCACAAGTGGACGACCATCTAGTGTACAAAGCAATAAACGATCTCCAGGGTAAATCCAGTGGGGATTTTTAACGTGCTTATTGCTTGCCCAAATTTCAGGCCAGCGCCAAGGCTTATCTAGAAATTTTCCTGAAATATCCCACAAAGTATCGCCTTTTTTAACGACATACACATTAGGTGCACTTGCTCTCAGCGCAGGTGGATTCACATTGGGACTTGCTGCATGGGTCATGCTTAGCCCTGTCATGCCAAGTCCAGCGCAAATCGCCACAGCGATACATTGTTTTTTAAACCCCAAAGCATTAAATGATCGAATGCCGTCCAAAACCTTTTTCATTATCATAATTCCTAAAAATTATGTCTGTAGTTGCGTTATAATAATCACAATACACACATTTTTTTGATGAAGCTTTTTCCTTCATTGGTTTTTTGATCAATGGTATAAGTGAGGATAATCGTATGGCCTTATTACCTATTTTAAGTTTCCCAGATCCCCGCCTGCGCACCATTGCTAAGCCTGTTGAAGAAGTGACCGATGAAATTCGTCAACTTGCAGCTGATATGTTTGAAACCATGTATGAAGCACCCGGTATTGGACTGGCTGCAACACAAGTAGATCGCCATATTCAGCTGATTGTCATGGATTTGTCTGAAAATAAAGACCAACCCATGGTATTTATTAACCCCAAAGTTACCCCACTTACCGAAGAAACTCAGCCTTATGAAGAAGGCTGTCTCTCAGTGCCTCAAATATACGATAAAGTTGAGCGTCCGTCACGTGTCAAAATTGAGGCAATTAACCTTGACGGTCAAGCATTTGAGTTAGAGGCTGACGAACTTCTCGCTGTTTGTATCCAACATGAAATGGATCACTTAAATGGCAAGTTATTTGTAGATTATTTATCTCCATTAAAACGTCAGAGAGCGCGTGAAAAAGTTGAAAAAGTAGTGCGTCAACGTGAAAAAGTGGCTGTAAAACGCTAATTTTGCAATTCAGACTCTATAACAAAGCCCAATTTTGATTGGGCTTTGTTATACTGGCCGACGAAAAAATGTTGAGACGAACGTTTTGCTGTTACGCATAGGGTTACTGCTTGGTTTTACAGCAGTGTTTTTACAGATCGCGGTGTTTTTACAACCGCTACTACCGAAGCAATATCAAATTGCTCCGGTCTGTGAAACTATTACCCAAGCATTGATGCTTAGCTCACCACAGTCGTCCTCCGAACATTCTTCGCATTCAGCCATGCAGCATATGCATCATGAAATGTCCGCAAAGTCCATGCATGGGCATGACCATCACGATTTGAATCATCAATGTCAGTATTGTACCGTTTACGGCAATCTGGTATTGCCACCTGAGCTGGAAGTCAAAGAAATTCTGGTGCGTATTCAAATTCGTTTACTGGCGTATCAGCAAGCATTTCGCCACATTTATTTTGTACTTCAGCGACTTTTTTTACTGCCTCAGGGCCGAGCCCCGCCTGTTTTCGCATAACCAAATACTTTTGAGTTTTAAAGACTCCATCATGCTTAAGCTGCTTTATGTTCAGTTTAGGCTACTCCGTATTTATGTTTTGAGATAAACAGACATGACTCAAACTCAATTTTTATTACAGCCACTTTCGGCTGCGATTCTGATCGCGACGACTTCTACTTTTGCCTATGCGCAAGATAATATTCCAACCAAAAAAATGGCGTCCATTGTCGTTACTGCACAAGAGGCTAAACGGGCAAATGGATTAATGGTTGAAGCTGATCCTAAACAGCCTATTCAGCCAGTTCCAGCGACCGATGGTGCTGATTATCTACAAAGCATTATGGGTTTTAATGCGATTAAGAATGGTGGAACTAATGGCGATGTCACTTTTCGTGGCATGTTTGGTTCACGCATAAAAATTCTGACTGATGGCACAGAAAATCTGGGTGCCTGTCCTGCCCGTATGGATGCACCAACGTCTTATATTAATCCAGAAAGTTATGATCGAATTACGGTAATCAAAGGGCCTCAAACGGTTCAATATGCCAATACAGGTTCTGCGGCTACCGTGATTTTTGATCGAGAACCTGAAAGTTTAACCGCTGATAAACCTTACCGCGGTCAGGCTAGTGTTCTAATGGGCTCATATGGACGATTAGATCATAATGTTGAAGCAGCGATTGGTGATGACACTAAATATGCCCGTATTAATGCTAATCGTTCGGTATCGGATAATTATCAGGATGGCAATGGTGACAGCGTACATTCTAATTGGGAACGCTGGAATGCTGATTTGGCCCTAGGCTGGAAACCCACTCAGGATTCATGGATTGAGCTCAAAGGTGGAAAAGGGGATGGCGAAGCCGCGTATGCAGGGCGTAGCATGGACGGAACACAGTTTCAGCGAGAAAGTCTGGGTTTACATGCCGAACAAAAAAATATTAATGAGGTGATTAAAAAAGTTGAAGCTCAAGTTGACTATAGCTACAACGATCACATCATGGATAATTATAAAATGCGTACGCCACCCATGATGCCAATGGCGATGGAGGTAACTCGTCGAACACTAAATACTCGAGCAGCTATCACCACAGAATGGGACAAGTTTAGTGTTATTTCTGGTGTTGATTCACAGCGCAACAAACATGCGGGTAATATGTATATGCGGGATGCAAATCCAATTCCAGCTTTGGATGGAGACCTGCGTTTCGAATCTTATGGTGCATTTAGCGAATGGACATATCACTTAAATCCCGACCATAAACTGGTTGCAGGAGCGCGTTTTGATCATGTCAAAGTCGATAGTGTGGAAAATGACCAACAGCGAACAGATACTAACCCAAGTGGTTTTATTCGTATTGAAAGTAATTTCCCTGAACATGGTTTAAAAACCTATGCAGGAATTGGCTACGTTGAGCGCAGTCCAGACTATTGGGAGCTTTATAGTACAGCGACAGATCATGGGAATGGTTCAACCAATATGATGGGTGAGTCGTCTTATTTAATGGTCAATAATTTAAATAACTTGAAGACTGAAAAAACTGCTCAACTGGATATTGGATTTGAACACGAGCATGGTGCATGGAATACATGGGCATCTGTTTATGCAGGACCGATTAACGACTTTATTTTGGTGAAATACAACAGTTCTAATTCAAGTCAGATGTATCCATTGGCACGGAATGTTGACGCAACCATTGCTGGTGCAGAAGCGGGAATCGGTTATAAATTTAATGACCATCTTCAGGCGGATATTTCAGCTATGTATGCGTGGGGTGAGAACACAACGGACAATAAGCCCTTACCCCAAATTGCACCTCTGGAAGGACGCTTAAATCTGCGCTATGTTCAGGAAAAATATAGTTTAGGTTTATTGTGGCGCGCCGTTGCTGAACAAAATCGTATCAGCCTGAATGAAGGTAATGTGGTGGGATATGACATGAGTAAGAGTAAAGGTTTCTCTACCCTAGCTATTAATGCAACTTATCAATACAGTGATGCACTCGACTTTTCAGTAGGGATTGATAACCTACTCGATAAAGCCTATAGCGAACACTTGAATAAATCCGGTGCGGCTTTGTTTGGTTATGCAGCCAATGAACAGTTTAATAATATTGGTCGTAACTACTGGGCGCGTGTCAGTATGAAATTCTGATCTTCTAAATTTAAACATTTTTTTAATTTTTATGGAGTAAGCCCATGCGTGAAAAACTCTCACCTGAGAAATCTATTTGGGGCTGGAAATTATTGATCATCGCGATTATTTTAGCCTTTTTATTCATGGTGGTTTTCTATTTGGCATTGAACAATGAGCCTGACTATATGCCAAGTCATAAACAAAAACAGATGCAAATGCAGCATCAGATGCAGTCTGATTCTACGAAAGAAGAGGCTATCCATATGGATATGAAAGATATGCCAATGGATGAGCATAACTCGTCATCTTCACACTGAGTATAATGGATGAGAGGGAGTTTAAACTCCCTCTTCTGTATTTACTGATGCATACTGGCCAGTTGTTTGGATTCACTTTGATATAAAGCCAACCCAAGTTTTTGAATATTTCGCCCTTTTTCTCGTAAAGTTTGGTCGAGTTTGGGCACAAATTTCGCACTGGTATATAACACCAGATTGCGAATAATCAAATAATAGGCAAACCATGCGGCTGAACGGTGTTCCAGTCCCAGTTTTTGCATGCGAGCACGCCCAATGAAAAATTGAGTAACCTCCAGATGTTGTCTATAGGCTAATTTTTGCTGTAAAGGGCGAAGGTAGCGATAACGCCGTTCAAAAGGCTCTTTAGATAAACTTTGTCCGAGCGCAAAACTGGAATCATCGGATTGAGGATGGGCAAACTGCATCCAGTATAATAATCGCCAGCCGTCACTTTCCTTTTCAACTAGCCATTTTTCATCAACTCCCATAAGCCAACCAATATATTTCCAAAAATGTAGGAAATTTTCTGTCTCTTGTTTTTTAGGTAAAATTCCCAGTGCTCGGATTCCCAGCAATACCACACCACTAAAAGCAATATTGGTCATGGCTAGATCAAACTGATTAATGGGCAAGCCCCAGGTATTGGCATCCCAACGCTCTGATTTACCCAACTGATGACGGACCAATGCATGAATAAATCGCACATAAATAGTTGAAGTAAAACCTGCATTAAAGCGTTTCAAGCTATTGGGTTCAGTAATATCGACCCACCATTTGGTCGTTTCTGCCAAACGTGTACCAGCCTGTTTTTTTAAAGCACCTGTCAGCATCAAAGGTTGATTAAATCCAGGATATAAATAACCCGCCATGAGCGATAAATCCCGAAGAATGAAACCATTATTGATACCTAATTTATGGGTGAAGCGTAGTGCTTCATCGATCTTGTCCTGCTCTAGCCATACAGGCGCTTGTGTGACGTGAACAAAAAAATGCTCAAGTTCTGGGACAACTTCTGGAAGCTGTTCAACTCCATGAAATAGCGCCGTTTCAAAATATTGACGATGCAAACGTGGGTTTTTCATCATCCAGACAATTACTTGATCCATCTCATGATCACCAGACGTTAAGGCTTGGTTAAGGGCGGAGTATTCTTCAAAGCTTGGTTGAACTGGGCGTTTATTGATCTGCGATAAGATCCGACTTAACCAGTTTTTTTCTGACATTTGCTCAAAAGAAGATAATCTGGAAGGTGTGGAATTCTGCATTGTGGTTTTCGCCTGATTATTGTTTAATCAAACTCTAATACGAATAATTATTCGCATTCAATTCGCATATTTAAGAGCGGCAATCATGAGAAAACAACCGCAACAACAACGCGCAATTTATCTGGTCGATACCGTTTTACAGGCAACGCAACTGTGTATTGCCGAATATGGATTGATGCAACTTACCACTCCTAAAATCGCCGAACGTTCAGGTATTAGTGTGGGATCAATTTATCAGTATTTTGAAAATAAAGAGCAAATAGTTCAGGAATTACTCCTACGCAAAAGTGAAAATCTAGGACAAGCATTAAAACAACTAGTCGTGGCACAAGAGCACCTCAGCATAGAAGAAATCATCCCGTTGAGTATTCAATTTGGTTTTGACATGATGAAAGCTGATCAAGGCTTTTTTATCGAAGTGTTGAAGCATTGGCATGATTATAACCATTCAAAAGCCGCTCAGATTTTAGAACAACATTTTTTTGAAGTCGGTTTGTATGTGTTTAACCATTTTTATCGGGACTGGGACTTTGAAACTTTAAAACATAAATCCTTTGTCATCATTAATAGCACCTTATTTACCATGATGCGCTATGTCAGCAATAATGATTTTCTGATTGAAGAACAACAACTTAAAAACGAATTATCAAAAATGATTTTAGCTTACCTAAAAGGGTGAAAATAATTAAATAAATAAAATCAAGTGTTTATGTGAATTTTAGCCTAAAACATAAGCACTTGAAGATAAACCCCTAAAAAAGTGGTTGCATGGATGGGGGAATGCTGTAGAATGCGCACTCATCGGC
>NZ_JACVTU010000021.1:0-41027 GCF_016624705.1 Acinetobacter sp. S40 | reverse complement strand
CGAACCAGGGACCTGCGGATTAACAGTCCGTCGCTCTACCGACTGAGCTATTGGAGAATCTGATGCGCATTCTAGGCATATCTTGGGATTAGGTCAAGGGTAAAAACCTAAAACGACATTCAAGTGATTTATTTATCATCAAAACAGATGCTTATGCTGTTTTATTCAACAAAATTATTGTTTTTTAAGCTCTGGAGTTTTTGATTAAATAAAAAAAACCACCCTATATAGAGTGGTTTTTAGGAAAAATAAAAATTATTTTTCTACGCCTGCTGGTTGTCCAGCAAGTTTAGCATTTGCATAATCCCAGTTTACAAGGCTTTCAAGGAAAGTAGAGATATATTTAGGACGTGCATTACGATAGTCAATATAGTAAGCATGTTCCCAAACATCAATTGTCAATACAGCAACTTGACCATGTGCAAGTGGAGTATCAGCATTTGAAGTCTTAGTAATAGAAAGTTTACCATTGACTTCATCAGCTACTAACCAAGCCCAGCCAGAACCGAATTGGGTGGTTGCTGCTGTCGTAAATTCTTCAGCAAATTTTTCGTAAGAACCAAATGCTTCATCAATTTTTGCTGCAATTGCACCCGTCGGTTTACCGCCACCATTTGGAGCAATAGAATTCCAGTAAAACGTGTGGTTCCAAACTTGCGCAGCATTATTAAAAATACCCGCTTTAGATGCATCACCAGCAGAAGCTTTGATAATTTCTTCTAAAGTTTTACCTTCAAGATCAGTGCCTTTGATCAAGTTATTTAAATTAGTCACATAAGTTTGATGATGCTTATCATGGTGAAATTCTAAAGTTTCTTTAGAAATATGTGGCTCAAGTGCATCATAAGCATAAGGTAATGCAGGTAAAGTAATGGTTGTCATGTTCCAATTCCTTGCGTTAGCTGGGTAATAGAATTAAGTGGCTTTATTGTAAATGATTATTTATGCAAAAGGTGATCGTTTTAAATAACAATACACAATAAAGCCTTAATTAATACGTATATATAAATACATGTAATAAATACGTCTTAAATCGGATTATTCAACTCGACATAGTGATGTTCGATTGAAAAATGATCAGCTATTGCCTTTGTTAAACGTTGAACGCCATAACGTTCAGTTGCATGGTGGCCACAGGCAAAATAATGTACATTTAGCTCCTGTGCTTCATAAAACGTTCTTTCGCTGACTTCACCAGATAGATAGGCATCGCAGTTTTGTAATGCGGCTTTATTAATAAAGTCCTGCGCAGCGCCTGTGCAAAAACCGACTTTCTGAATGTAGGGTTTATTGGCAGGTAAGTGAACAATATTAAAATCAAAACAATGCTGTAATTTTGCTTGAAAATCTTCAGGGGATAATGGGGCTTCTAAATAACCAATATTTCCAATGGGATGACGTTCAGTGCTGTCTAAGGCTTCAATATTATTTAGTTGTAGAATTTCTGCAATAGCAGCATTGTTGCCTAAAACGGGATGAGCATCCAATGGTAGATGATAAGCGACTAATGAAATGTCATTTTGAATCAATTTTTTTATCCGATTTCCACGCGTTCCTGTAATGGGGTACGGTTCGCCTTTCCAAAAATAGCCATGATGAACCAATAATAAATCGGCCTTAAGCTCAATAGCTGCGTCTACAGCAGTTTCAGATGCAGTAACAGCGCATACGATTCGCTTAACTTCTTTTTTTCCCTCGATTTGTAAACCATTCGGGGCATAATCTTTAAACTCAGCGCTTAAAAGTGTTTGATCGCACCATTGTATAATTTCATGTAAATTTGCCATGAATCATCCGACTTTGAATCATTCCAGTGAAGTCACATCAAAACATATTTTTAATAGTAACTAAAGCTAGACAAATCTTTTTTACCTTTTTTCAGTTATCTATAAGCTTATGCTTTACAATAAGTAAACTCTTTTTTCTTCAATAAATTAAATCAAACTTAGAGGATGTAAACGTGCGTCGTGCTTTTACATGGTTACCGTGGATACTTCTCATCATTGTCATTATTAGTTTTCTTTCGTGGCAAAAATTAAATCAGCCGAAAGCTCCTGTGGCAGCCGATGGCGTAAAAATGCCCGCTGAAAATGTCAAACCTTTAATTGATACTTCACGTGCGGGTGGGGTGGTTTCATATAGTGCTGCTGTAAAAGTAGCTGCGCCTGCAGTCGTTAATATTTTTACGACCCAAAAAATAAAGCAGGCTGCCAATCCTTTAATGAATGATCCAGTTTTTCGCGAATTTTTTGGAAATCAGTTGCCTAAGCAACCCAATCAGGAAAACGAAAATAGTCTGGGTTCTGGTGTCATTGTGCGTCCAGATGGCTATATTTTAACCAATAATCATGTAATTGCACAAGCTGATCAAATTGTTGTCGGACTCAATGATGGCCGACGTGCTATTGCTAAAGTGATTGGAACCGATCCAGATACAGATTTAGCAGTGATCAAGATTGAGCTTGATCAATTGCCAGTTTTACCGTTTAAATTAAGTGGCAATGAAGTGGGTGATGTCGTTCTGGCGATTGGTAATCCATTTGGTGTGGGCCAAACGGTGACTCAAGGTATTATTTCTGCAACAGGTCGGTCAGATTTGGGTATTAACACCTATGAAGACTTTATCCAGACAGATGCTGCTATTAACCCAGGTAATTCTGGTGGTGCATTGATTGATGTTGCAGGAAACTTGATTGGGGTAAATACTGCAATTTTTTCTCAGTCTGGTGGTTCTCTTGGTATTGGTTTTGCCATTCCTGCGCAGGTTTGTCAGCAAGTCCTAAATTCGATTTTAAAAGATGGTCGTGTAATTCGTGGTTGGTTAGGCATTAGTCTGGTTGCGCCAAATCAGGATCAGGATGATGTTTTAGCACCACGTCAAACTGGTGTTGTGGTCGCGGATGTGTTGCGTGGTGGCCCTTCGGATCAAGCTGGTGTTAAAGTAGGTGACAAAATATTGAAAGTGAATAATGAAGTAATTGATTCAGCATCACATTTAATTAATTATGTTGCTCTACAAGCACCCAATACTTTGGTAAAACTAGAGGTAGAACGCAATGGGCAGACCGCGACACTGGATGTCAAAGTAGGCGAGCGTAAAAACCAAAACCAAAGTTCACAGTATATTCCATTGCCAAAACGCTAATTTAACATGATAAAAATAAGCCTCATCATGAGGCTTATTTTTATAGGGTTGGATTATTTCTTGCGACGTCTAAACACAGGATGTAAAACCGCTGTTTCCTCTATCGCAGTTTCATTTTCCACTTTTTCATTTTTTGCTTTCTTCTTCTTTTTTTTCTTTTTCTTAGGCTCATTTTCAACTTCATCACCATCTTCGATGGCTTGCCAGTATTCGAGTTGTTCCATTACCACAGCGTAAATAGAGCCTTTGCTATAGCGACCTTTTTTATCAAGGACACCTACGGGTCGTGCCATCAAAATTTCTAGAGCTTGATCAATGGTTTCAATGGCATGCACATGGAATTGACCTGCTTCTACAGCTTCAATGACATCTTGACGTAACATCAAATGTTGCATGTTTTGACGTGGAATGATGACACCCTGTTTTCCAGTCAGACCTTGTAGTTTACATGCATCATAGAAGCCTTCGATTTTAGCATTGACACCACCAATTGGCTGAACCTGACCCAATTGGTTCATAGAACCAGTAATTGCCCATGATTGATCAATTGGAATTTGGCTAATCGCAGAAATTAATGCCGAAAGTTCGGCAACAGTTGCACTATCCCCATCTACTTGCCCATAGCTTTGTTCAAACGCCAACGCCGCAGAAAAATGTAAAATCTGTGAACGACCGAAATGCGCCTTTAAAAAGCTCGACATCAGCAAGACGCCTTTGGCATGTAATGATCCACCTAATTCTACGCTGCGCTCAATATCCAAAATATCACCGCCGCCTTGATAAACGGAGGCGGTTAAACGTGAAGGCAGGCCAAATTCAACATCTGCATAATGTATGACAGAAAGCGCATTAATCTGACCCAAGCGATGACCTTGTGTTTCAATCAACTGGGTGCCACGTGATAAATCTTGCCAATACAGCTCACGTAAATAACCCAAGCGATATTGGCGATGATGTAAGGCTTGATTGACATGTTTGTCCGAAACCGTTTTGTCACCTGCGGTAAAAGCATGGTGATGTGCTTCACGAATCAAATCACCCAATGTAGAAGCATGTAAAGACAATGAGCTTTGGTCTTCTGCCTGACGGCTTGAATCAGTTAAAAGAGCAGATAATGCTGAACGATCAAAAGGCAGTAATTTATCAACTTGGACATAATCGGCAATAAGCTGCATGTATGCCTGCTCATTACTTTCATTGCGTTGTAATGTGTCAGTAAAATCGGCTCGAATTTTAAACACACTGCCCAGTTCAGGTTCTACTTCTAAAATTTCATAATAAATTTCAGGCTCTGCCAGTAAAACCACTTTGATATCAAGTGGAATTGCTGCGGGCTCAATTGAAATACTACCTGTCAAAGTCAACATATGTTCAAGTGAGGACAGTTTTAATTGACCAGATTTTAAAGCACGTTTAAGTCCTTGCCATGCATAAGGTTGTTCAAGCAGTTGTTCAGCTTCCAACATTAAAAAACCACCAATAGCTTTATGCAATGAACCGGGGCGAATCAGAGTAAAATCAGTTGTAATGGTTCCATTTTGGGTTAACTGCTCGACATGTCCAAGCAGGTTATAGTGCGTTGGAAAATCTTCAAAAATAACGGGTGCGCCTGCATTTGGCTTATTCGTGACAATGGTATTAGCTTGATAGCGCGCTGGAACGCGATTAAACAGAGCAGGTGAAAAATCATCTTCCTCTTGCGCTAAAATCGTTTCAACATTTTGAATAATATCTTCGGCGTAACGCTGTAAATAATCTTCTAAACCCGCCACGCTCTGATTTTTTTTAATCAATAAATCAATTCTAGGTAAAACGACTTGTTTTGCAATGTCACGATTAAGTTCAGACACTTGATCACGTGCATCGTCCTCCAGATCACCTAGATGCAATCCTAAGCGTTCCAGCTTTTTATCCATATAACGCATATTGGATGCAATTTCAGCACGCTGTTTGGTGCTTAATGCATTGATTTCATTTTGAGTCATTTCCTGAACCTGATCATCTTTGACATGTACAGGCACGAAGCAATGTTCTTCATTACGTGAAATCAATTTTAGATCAAGCGTTTCACCTTCTTTGGTGAGCTCAACTAAAGCTTCCTGCTGTTCATCACCTGTTTCTTGGCGAATTTGTTCAATACGATTGTGATAGGTTTCAGCAGTAAAACGTCGTTCAAGTTGTTTTAATATGGTTTGCCAAGCCTGATGCAAGGCATTTTGAAATTTTGGACCCTGGCCTGCTGGAAAACGTAAGGCAAGGGGCTGTCGTGCATTTTTAAAATTATTAACGTAAACCCAGTCATCTGGAGTTGGCATATTTTTAGCGTGTTGCTGGAGCAAACGCTTGATCATGGTGCGTTTACCTAGGCCTGCTGTACCTACTGCAAAAATGTTATAACCTGAATATGGAAGGGATATACCGGCTTCTACAGAAGCGCGTGCACGATCCTGACCCAGAAAATTATTCAGTGGTTTGAGACGCCGCGTCGACGACGGAATTTTTTCCAGATTGGTAATATGGGTGAGTTGTTCAGATTTTAAAGTTGTCTTTTCTAGTGTCGTTTTAATCTCAGTTCGCTCAAATGCTGATGGTAGATTATTGCTTTTTAGAGTTGTCGCTGTGGTCGTGGTTGAAGATAAAGTTGAAGCCATTTGATCGTGTCTTTGGGTCACAGGTGAAATCCAAAAAATAAACTAGAAGTAAGATTTAAAGGTATACAGGTTTAGGGCAAAATATCAAGCTTCGCAGCATTTTTTCTCAATTTAAATGACAAGCTTTTCACAAACAATATTGAAAGCTTGGGCATAACACGATTGAATAGGCTGTTTTATAAAATCTTTGGAAAATAATAACCGAATGACCACACAAACTACTGGATGGAAAGCTGCTTTTAACGCCTTTCTTGATCGCCGTGCCTTGATTATGTTGTTTCTGGGATTTTCTGCGGGTATTCCAATTCTGCTGATTTTTTCAAGTTTATCCCTATGGTTAGGGGAAGCAGGAATTGATAAAAGTGCCGTGACTTTTTTCAGTTGGGCTGCGTTAGGTTATTCTTTTAAGTTTGTGTGGGCGCCATTAATTGATGAACTTCCAGTTCCATTTCTCACCAAAACATTAGGTCGTCGTCGTGCTTGGTTGCTTATTGCACAGTTACTCATCGTTGCTTCTATTTGTATCATGGCATTTTCAGATCCCTCTCTGGGACGAAGTTATTTGATTCAAATGGCTGTTGGCGCAGTATTGCTCGGTTTTTCGGCAGCGACACAAGATATTGTGATTGATGCTTATCGTATCGAATTAGCCGAAACTCAGATGCAAACGGTTTTAGCATCAACCTATAACGCAGGTTATCGTATCGGGATGATCGTGGCAGGCGCAGGAGCTTTGTTTTTAGCAGCTTATTTAGGAACTTCCAAAGGGAACTATATCTATGAAGCCTGGAAATATACCTATTTAACTATGGCTGCTGTGATGTTAGTGGGGATTATCACAACGCTGATTGTGCGTGAACCGCAGGTCAATCGAGTTTATAAAGACTATAAACGCAGTGATTATTATCGTTTAGTGTTTGTTTTTTTTGTTGCCGTAGCAACGTTTGTAGTGACTTATATCTATTCCGGAAATATTACTGATTTAATCGCTAGCGCCGCCAATATTACAGATACTGCTGCTTTATTTGGTCTTGAAGCATTGCGCTTTTTAACGGCCACTGCCTGTGCATTATTGATGGGCTATGTGTTAGTGCATGCTGGTGTAGTCAACAAGCAAATGGCCAAAGAAACGTGGGTCGCCCCCATACTAGATTTCTTTAAACGTTATGGTGTCAAATTGGCATTGGTGTTGCTACTTTTAATAGGATTTTATCGAATTTCAGACATCATTGCAGGTGTCATTTCTAATGTTTTTTATCAGGACTTAAACTTTAGTAAAGAACAAATTGCTGAAGCTGTGAAAGTTTATGGTGTTATTTTCAGCCTTATTGGTGGTTTTCTGGGTGGTTTACTTGCACAGCGTATGAACATTATGAAATTGATGTTTGTCGGTGCAGTTCTTGCCAGTTCTACCAATTTGATTTTTATCGGTCTAGTTAAATCAGGTCAACCTTTGGCAGATGTGCAGATTCAGGTTGGATCACATCACTATACTGCTCAAAGTGATGAAGTGGGCTACTTTAAAGTGTCAATTCCAAATCAGGCTTTATTGGAAAATCATCACATAAATGTTCAAAGCCAGTTTGCACAAAATCAGCCCGATTCTATTTCTGTGGATTTACCTTACTTAAGCACTAACGTGGTTGGGCCTCAAATTCAACTGTTGCCCATTACCAGTGATAATCAACTATCTATACAAGAACTGAAGCAAAGTGTGGTGGTAAGAGGGCAGCTTTCGGGACTGAGTTCTGATCAGTTAAGTGCAGAACAACCTATTGCATTAAAGCTAGATGGAAAAAGCTTTAATGCAAAACTTGATGCGACAGGCGCATTTAGTGGAATTATTGATCATCAATCTCTAAAAAATTCACCGAGCAAAGTTATTACTGTGGAAGCGCTGTCACCAGTTGGTCAGGTTATGGTTCGCACTCAACGAAATTATGCCCTTGCTCATTCAGGTCAGGTACAGACATTGGATATTGAACTTGAGCCAATTGCTCCAGTTCAGACCGATTCAAGTGGAAGTACAGAACTCAAAGGCAAAGTAATCAAACCTTATAGTTCTACGTGGCTTTACTTTGCTATTATTGTCGATAATCTGGCCTCAGGGTTGGCAGGTGCAGCATTTATTGCATTTTTGTCTAGTTTGACCAGTGTTTCTTTTACCGCGGTTCAGTATGCTATTTTCAGTTCGTTGATGACATTGACTCCTAAATTATTAGGGGGGTATTCAGGCACCATCGTGACACATATCGGCTATCCTAAATTTTTCCTCATGACGACACTCATTGGAATCCCAATTTTAATTTTAGTGGTTTGGGTTGCAAAATTGTTGAGAGAACATCAAGCACTTGAACCGGAAAATACAAATGAATAAGGCTTGGTTTCATATGAGTCACAATTTAAATCTAAAGAAATGGCTCTACGCAAAGTTGAGGCTGTTTTAATTGGGCTAAAAAACATATAATAACTCAGTGTATATCATTGATTTAAAAGTTAAGTTTTTAAATAAATACTGAACATTTTATTTGAAAACTGGCTTTATCAAGTAAGCTCGGTAACATGAAAATTTATTTCTTGGTAAATTTCATTTATCGGGCTTTGTTGTGAGTGACCTACAGGATGTAATGCAATGTTGAAATTACTGGCTCTGGATCGTTTTACCATTTTATTGATTACCATGGTTATTCTGGCAAGTATTATTCCTGTGTCAGGACATACTGCCAGTATTTTTGAAGTGGTAACCAATGTTGCAATTGCGATTTTATTTTTCTTGCATGGGGCTAAGCTCTCAAGAGAAGCGATTGTGGAAGGCATCTTGCATTGGAAACTCCATGTGCTGGTTTTTGCCTTTACTTTTGTCGTATTTCCATTTCTGGGTCTAATGGCAAAACCAGTCTTACTTCCTGTATTAGGGCAGGAATTATACTGGGGCTTTTTGTTTATGTGCTTCTTGCCCTCGACAGTTCAGTCGTCTATTGCCTTTACTTCCGTGGCGAAAGGTAATGTTGCTGCAGCAGTGTGTAGCGCATCGTTTTCAAATTTAATCGGTATGTTTATTACGCCTGTATTGGTAAGTTTTTTTATTTTTGGGCAGTCTAAACATAACTATGATCCAACCGCATCTATCATACAAATTACGTTGTTATTGCTGGTTCCGTTTATATTGGGGCAAATTTTGCGGACATGGATTTATCCGTATATGCAAAAAGTACCCAGTATTGTAAAAACCTTTGACCAGGGCACTATTTTAATGGTGGTGTATGGTGCTTTTAGTAGTGCCGTAGTGGCGGGTTTATGGCATCAGATTAACTTACTAACATTGTTTTATCTTGTACTTGCATGTTCAGTTTTACTTACAATCATCATGCTTCTTGGATTATTTATACCTGTTTGGCTTGGATTTAATCGTGCAGATCAGATCACTATTTTTTTCTGTGGTTCCAAAAAGACACTGGCGAGTGGCGTACCTATGGCACAAATTCTGTTTAGTGGACAGCCTTTAGGTATGATTGTATTACCAATTATGATCTTCCATCAGATTCAATTGATGGTGTGTGGCGTCATTGCAAACTATTGGTCGAAAAAGCATGAACCTGTAACCTCAAAAGATAAAACGGTATTGGAATAATTCGCTATCTTGTTTTTTTTAGCGTATAATCTGCCCACTTGTTGTGCTTAGCTCTGACGGATTCGTCTCGGTGGGCCAAGAGAAATGGTCTGTTGTGGTGTTGATCTGCTGCGTTGTCTATTTTTAGTTGACCAGCCTTTCCTCAATTTAACATTCTTTTTGAATTGTAAGTTGAGAGTGATCAATTGCGATAACAGCTTAAGCCTTTCTTCAATTAGGAGTAATCGACCATGCGCGCCGATATTCACCCAAAATACGAAACATTAGTTGCAACTTGCTCGTGCGGTAACGTGATTGAAACCCGTTCTGCTTTAGGTAAAGAAACTCTTTATCTTGACGTATGTTCAGCTTGCCACCCATTCTATACTGGTAAACAAAAGAATGTGGACACTGGTGGTCGTATCGACAAATTCAAACAACGTTTTGCTGGTATGTCACGTTCTATCAAACGTTAATACTAGAAAATCTGAAACGAAGAATTTATCTTTTTTCAGTTTTCCAAAAAAAGAACCGCAAAAGCGGTTCTTTTTTTATCTGAGTTTTGTCGAAATTATTCGTCAGGATAAGCTACTTTTTTGAGTGCTTTAATATCTGCCTCTGGTGAACATAGCGAGATAAACTCATACCCATATCCACGTAGTAAATGACCTTTACGTACAGCAATCCATGTAGTGTTTAATCCAAAAATATCAGTTTTAATTTGTTTCAGTCGATAATCACGCTCTGCATCATAAGCGACGTCATTGACAATCCCAACCCCCATGCCTAGTTCCACATAAGTCTTAATTACATCGGCATCGAGTGCAGACATGACAAGGTCAACATCAATACCCGCATCTTCAAAGGCTCTATCAATTTTAGAACGGCCAGTGAATCCGCCGTGATATGTAATAATTGGAAAGTTGGCTAAAGCTTCCAGTGAAATTTCTTTTTCCTGACTCAGAGGATGACTTTGCGGAACAATAATACTGTGTTGCCATTGATAGTATGGAACGCTGGCTAAATTTTCTTCAGTAGTGAGAGATTCCGTTGCAATACCAATATCAGCTTCGCCCTGAAGCAGCATTTCTGCAATTTCAGTTGGGCTGGCTTGTTGCAAAATCAAATGTACTTTTGGAAAAAGCTTTTTAAACTGATTCACGATCGGTGGAAGTACATACCGCGCCTGAGTATGTGTAGTTGCAACGGTCAGTGTCCCTTCATCGACTTTATTAAAGTCATCGGCAAGACGCTTGATATTTTCAGCATCGACCAACATTCTTTCCACGATACCCAATAATGCCTGTCCTGGTTCTGTAAGACCCAGTAAGCGCTTACCTTTACGGATAAAAAGCTGAACACCAAGTTCGTCTTCTAAATCTTTAATATGCTTACTCACACCTGATTGAGAGGTATAAAGCGCTGCCGATGCTTCGGTTAAATTAAAGTTTTGACGAACAGTTTCTCGTATGATTCTTAATTGTTGAAAATTCATAATTTTTTATCTCTCTTTTGAGGATGCAACGCATCCCCAAATTGAATCTAAGCGACTTGATCGGCAAATAAATGAAGTTGGGAAGCACTGACCCAAACACTCTGATTGGGTCTGAATTGATGCTGTCTTGCCTCTTCAGGGCTTAATGCGATTTCAATCAGATGCCCTTGATGATCCTGTAATTCGGCAATCACTTTTCCAGCAATCCATACTTCACGTACAAAAACAGCTTCAATACTGTTTTCATGAGGTTGGGCATGAATATGTAACTCATCTGGACGGGCAAATGCAATCACTTTACCGTGTGGTGTTTGAGCAATTGAAGGCAGAATGATTTTATTTTCGCCAATATGCACCACACCATCATGATATTCACCATCAAAACGATTGGCTTGACCTAAAAAGTCAAACACAAAAGGAGTTAAAGGCTTTTCATAGACTTCACGAGGTGAACCAATTTGTTCAACATCACCTTTATTCATGACAATAATTTGATCAGCGACTTCAAGTGCTTCTTCCTGATCATGGGTCACAAAAATAGAGGTGATATGTAGTTCATCGTGTAATGTTCTTAGCCAGCGACGAAGCTCTTTTCGCACTTTGGCATCTAATGCACCAAAAGGTTCGTCCAGAAGTAATACACGAGGCTCAACAGCTAACGCCCGGGCAAGAGCAATACGTTGACGTTGACCACCTGACAATTGAGCTGGGTAACGATCTGCAAGAAAACCAAGCTGAACCAGATCAAGCAATCGGGTTACTCGTTTTTTGATTTCAGCTTCATTAGGCCGGGTATTACGAGGGCGAACACGTAAACCGAAAGCAATATTGTCAAATACGGTCATGTGGCGAAATAAAGCATAATGCTGGAATACAAAACCCACTTGACGTTCACGTACATGCACATTAGTTGCGTCATTACCTTCAAGTAAAACCTGACCTGAGTCGGCCGATTCCAATCCCGCAATAATACGCAGCAGGGTAGTTTTGCCACAACCCGATGGGCCAAGTAATGCCACCAGCTGTCCTTCTGGAAAATCCAGAGAAATATCTTTTAGTGCGTGGAATGCACCAAAGTGTTTTTCAATATTTTTAACTTGAATACTCATTGATCATTCCTCAAGAAGCTGCTGAATCATTTCGGTTGTTCTGTTTTTCCTGACGAATTTCTACCCATGTTTTTAAAATCAGGGTAATAATTGCCAGAAAGGCCAGTAAAGATGCCACGGCAAAAGCTGCACTATAGGTATATTCGTTGTAGAGAATCTCAACATGTAAAGGTAAGGTATTGGTTTCACCGCGGATGTGTCCTGAAACAACTGAAACCGCACCAAACTCACCCATTGCACGTGCATTACACAGAATCACACCATACAGCAGCCCCCATTTAATGTTGGGTAAAGTGACTTTCCAGAAAGTTTGCCAACCTGAGGCTCCTAGTACAATTGCAGCTTCTTCTTCTTCAGTGCCTTGTGCTTCCATTAAAGGAATCAATTCACGTGCCACAAAAGGTACAGTAATAAATACGGTGGCAATTACAATTGCAGGTACGGCATACAAAATTTTAATATCATGATCCATCAGCCACGGGCCGAACCAACCCTGCATACCGAATATAAGAACCAGCATCAAACCTGCAATTACCGGGGAAACTGAAAATGGTAAATCGATCAGTGTGGTTAAAATAGATTTGCCACGAAACTGAAATTTTGCCACTGCCCAAGCCGCAGCAACACCAAACACCACATTCAGGGGAACGGCAATCGCAGCAGTGAGTAACGTAAGTTTTACCGCAGACAGTGTATCTGGGTTAATCAAGGCATTCACATAAACATCGACGCCTTGACGAAAAGCTTCTACAAACACCAAAACCAAAGGCAAAATGAGGCAGCTTAAGAAAAAGATTAAAGCCACAGTCAATAGGGTATAACGTACCCAAGTGGGTTCACGGGTTGAATCACGTGATTGTAATTTTTCAGCAAGAGCATTGCTACTGGTGACTAAACTCATTTCACAGTTCTCCCTGTACGACGACTTGCCCACGCCTGAATTAGATTAATGAGAAGTAAAATCACAAAAGAAATGACCAGCATCACAACCGCAATCGTCGTTGCTGCAGGGTAATCATATTCTTCCAAGCGAGAAATAATCATTAAAGGTGCAATTTCAGTTTTAAAGGGCTGATTACCTGCAATGAAAATAACAGAGCCATATTCACCTACACCTCGAGCAAAGGCTAAGGCAAAACCAGTAAGCAATGCCGGGAGCAAGATCGGGAAGATAATTCTACTGACAATTTGCCAGCGATTTGCGCCTAATGCAGAAGCTGCTTCTTCGAGTTCTGTCTCGATATCAGAAAGTACCGGCTGAACTGTTCGCACTACGAATGGAATGCCAATAAAAATCAAGGCAATGGTAATCCCGATTGGTGTATAAGCTACTTGAATACCAAGCGGTGTCAGATATTGACCAATCCAGCCAGTAGGTGCATATAAAGAGGTTAGGGCAATACCAGCAACGGCAGTAGGCAGTGCAAATGGTAAATCAACTAATGCGTCAATCAGGCGCTTCCCAGGAAAGGTATAACGCACCAGACACCATGCCAGTAGAGAACCAAAAACTACATTGACTAAAGCTGCAATAAGGGCAGTACCAAAACTAAGCTGCAATGACTTGAGGATTCGTTCTGAACTCAATATTTCCCATAAACCATCCCAACCGACACCAAACGATTTAATAAAAACGGCAGACAGTGGAATAAGTACTATGAGTGATAAATACGCTAGGGTAAACCCTAGTGAAAGACCAAATCCTGGCAGCACTCGGGATCGCTGCGACATGAGAACTCCTAAAGAGTACGCCTGCCAAGTAGCAGGCAAATCGAAAAAGTGATAAAAAGTTAAATTGCGTATTTGATCATTGAATGTTGATCAGAGTAAGGCACTATTCTATGAGGCTGTTTTTCCTCAAGAATATAATCAAAAATTTCTGGAAAAGGTCCAAAACCTGATGCCACATTGATATGACCAACTTGCCCAAGATTGACAGGTTTAATCTGCCATGCTTGAGCGAGACGCATGGCATCATCAAAATGTAACCATGGATCATTTTCACTAATAATGAGTTGAGTCGGCACATCAATACGTAACTGATGAAAGTAATCTGCATAATCATGGAGACTATTTCGGGCAAAGCCAGCTTCACCAAAGCGTGCAGGATTTGCAGGCGCAACCAATGTCAGATGTTTGACTTTTTGTCTTAAATTCGGATATTTCGCCAGCGCAGCCACACTGGTCAAACAACCAAAGCTATGTGCAACAACTTGAATCGGCTGATCAATTGAGCTCAATGTTTGCTGAAATTGTTCTACCCATTCATTTAATACAGGATGGTTCCAGTCTTTTTGTTGCACACGAGAGCAGCTGATCAGTTCACGTTGTAACCATGATTGCCAGTGTTGATATTCACTACCACCAACACCCGGAACGATAACTGTATGTACCATGACGCTGCTCCCGATAAACGCTGATTATTTCACGTTGTTTTCTTTTACGATTTGATCAAAAATGCCGCCATTGTCAAAGTGCTGCTTTTGTACTTTGGTCCAGCCACCAAATTCTTTATCAATCGTGACCAATTTAAGTGGTTTAAATGTGCTGCTATAACGTTTTAAAATGTCTGCATTACGTGGACGATAAAAGTTTTTCGCTGCAATATCCTGTCCTTTTGGCGAGTAAAGGAAGTTAAGATAAGCTTTGGCTAGATTTTCATTGCCATCTTTTTTTACATTCTTTTCAACAATTGCAACGGGTGGTTCTGCCAAAATTGAAAGAGACGGAGTAATGATTTCAAACTTGCCCGGTTGTTCGCGCTGTGCTAAATAGGCCTCGTTTTCCCAAGCCAGTAATACATCCCCAATGCCACGTTCAGCAAAAGTTGTGGTCGCACCACGTGCACCTGAATCAAGAACTTTGGTTTGTTTATAAATCTGGCGAACGAATTCCCGTGCTTTAGCGTCAGAACCATATTGATGTTTCGCCCATGCCCATGCTGCTAAATAGTTCCAGCGTGCACCGCCCGATGTTTTTGGATTTGGTGTGATAATTTCTACACCTGGTTTTACAATATCAGCCCAATCTTTAATACCTTTTGGATTGCCCTTACGAACAAGGAAAACGATAGTGGATGTATAAGGGGTAGAGTTTTGCGGAAATTTCTTTTGCCAGTCAACAGGTAAGAGTTTTGCTTTTTCAGCAATTTCATCGATATCTGCTGCCAAAGCCAAAGTCACTACATCAGCTTGTAAACCATCGATTACCGCACGGGCTTGTTTTCCTGAGCCACCATGAGATTGTTTGAAATTTACATCCTGACCGGTACGCTGTTTCCAATACGCGCCAAACTCTTTGTTAAAGTTTTCATAGAGTTCACGTGTTGGATCATATGAAACGTTTAAAAAATCTGTTGCTGCAAATGATGAAACTGAAATCAACGCAGCCAAAACCCCTACCTTTAATTGTGCCAAACGCATGTTTTTCCCCTGATTCAAATAAATGTTGAGAACATGGATGCAGCATACTGCGAGTCTTTATTCATAAAAAATAATAAAAAATGAATTTTATATGAATAAAAAAGAAATAAAAAAAGCTTATGTGTTTTTAAACTAAGCTGGAAAATCAACGGGATGTTTAGCGATGTGGTGTTTTAAAAATGCAGAACAAGTCGAGTCATTAGATTTACAAGATCGTGCATTTCATTATGGAGATGGCTGCTTTACGACAGCCCGTATTTATCGGGGGCATTTTGAATTAAAAGCACGTCATATGTTACGTTTAAAAAATAGTTGTGATTATTTGTTTCTCAAGACAGATTTGTCGTTGATTGAAAAAACTCTTGTGCAATTACAATGCCTGAACGATATTTTAACTGGTACTCTTAAGATTGTTATTAGTCGGGGTGTCGGCCAGCGTGGTTATAGTTTGCCCACGCAAAATGCGGATATTTATGTTTGGTTTTATCCACAAGAACTTGCTGAATGCCATCCTCAATTTATACAGACGGGTGTATTAAATCAGGTGTTAGGAATGACGATGCCGCATTTAGTGGGACTAAAAACTTTAAATCGGCTAGAGCAGGTTTTACTAAAACAGGAGGCTGATCAACGACAATGGCCTGAAGCACTTGTAACGGATGTACAGGGGTTGATTGTTGAAGGTATTAGCAGTAATTGCTTTATTTATTTAAAAGATACATGGATTACGCCCGAACTTCGTTATAATGGCGTGCACGGCGTGATGCGGGCCGAAATTTTATCTCGAATGGAAAAAATGGGTGTGCCTGTCGCACATGGTTTTATCGATATGAATGAGCTGGAAAATATTCAGGCATTATTTTTTTGTAATGCGCTGCATCCAATGAAAGCTGTGAGCCATCTTGATGGAAAACCTTTAGATTCTCAAATATGTGTAGATCTTTTTCATACACTTCAACTGAACCAGATTCACTGATATGTCAAAACCTTCAAATAAGCCTAAAGCAAAAAATAAAAAAAAGCCTCCAAACAAAATAGGCTTTTTTAAAAAAAACAGAAAATGGCTCATGGCACTTTGCATTTTAGGTATTGGGGTTGTGAGTCTCGTTTGGACCAATCTCTTTAAAGACTATCCTGTAAAAGGCAAAAAAGAATTATTGGTGGTTGCCAGTGGAGACACGTATTCTCATTTTATTGAGCGTTTGGCGAGAGATAATCAGGTTTCTATACCGTTAATTCTAAAAATTTATCAGAAATTTTTTATTCATGACACGATGAAAGCAGGGGTATATGAAGTTCCTCAGGGAATGAGCATTCGACAGGTATTGGGTATGTTGTCTAATGCGGAAAATGCACAAATGATTCGGGTTCAAGTGATTGAAGGAACGACCTTCAAGCAATTGATTGCCAATTTGAAAAAAGATCCGTATGTGACTAAATCCGTGGTTAATTTACCGCAAGAGCAAATAGCAAAAGAACTGGGGTTGCCGTATTCACATCCTGAAGGTTTGTTTGCACCAAACACATATTTCTTTTCTAAAGGTGAAACTGATAAAAAAATCCTGTCGGATCTGTATCAACATCAGATGAAAGCATTGGATACCGCATGGCAAAATCGAGCAGCAGATTTACCTTATAAAAATAAATATGAAGCTTTGATCATGGCATCTATTATCGAAAAAGAAACCAGTTTGGATCGTGAGCTTGAACAAGTTTCAGGGGTATTTGTACGCCGTTTAAAATTAGGAATGCGTTTACAAACTGACCCAACTGTTATTTATGGAATGGGTGACAATTACCAAGGTAAAATTAGTCGGCAGGATTTGCGTACACCGACGCCTTATAATACCTATACCATGTCGGGCTTGCCACCTACACCCATTGCCATGCCAGGGAAAAAAGCGATTGAAGCCGCTATGCATCCCGATCAATCTGACACTATTTATTTTGTTGCTACAGGCAATGGTGGACACAAGTTTAGTGCAACCCTGCAAGCGCATAATCAGGCAGTTCAGGATTATTTATCCGTGTTAAGGTCAAAAAACTAGGGAGTTAAAATGTTCATTAGCTTTGAAGGCACGGAAGGTGTAGGAAAAACTACGCTCATTCGCAAGATTTATGAGTATTTTGAACGGCAGGGAGAACAGATTGTATTGACCCGTGAACCAGGTGGCACACCACTTGCTGAAAGAGTTCGCGATCTATTGCTAGCAGTCAATCATGAAGAAAAAATGGCGCATGATACAGAGCTCTTATTGATTTATGCAGCACGAGCACAACATTTAGAACAGGTTGTCGTTCCCGCTCTCAATGCAGGGAAAACAGTATTGAGCGATCGTTTCACCGATGCTAGCTATGCCTATCAATGTGCTGGACGAGGTTTAAGCAAGGAAAAGCTCAATATTTTGAATCAAACATTTGTATCCCGAATGCCAGATATTACATTCTGGTTGGATGCACCGATTGAGCTAGGCATGTCGCGCGCCCGCGAACGTGGAGCTTTGGATCGTTTTGAGCAGGAAAAAGTCGATTTTTTTGAGCGAGTACGTCAAGGTTATCACGAGTTACATCAACTCTACCCAGAAAGAGTAAAGCGTTTGGATGCGATGCAAACCCCTGAAAAGGTATTTGAGGATGCATTAAACCATCTAAAATAGAGTATTTAAATATAAAAATGCGCGAAATAATTCATTTTTTCGCGCATTGGCTTTTTAGAATTTTAGACTTAAATTATATTTACTAACGGTTGTTCTACTTCAAAAGTAGGAGGCGTCAGTACAGTTTTTCGTAGCTCATTTCCCAGCTCTGGATAATCCAGTGTGTAATGTAAGCCACGAGATTCTTTGCGTTGCATTGCACACCGTACAATCATTTCTGAAACCAGTACCAGATTTCGCAGTTCAATCAGATTTTTACTGACACGATAGTCCTGATAATATTCAGTAATTTCTCGTTTTAACATTTCGATGCGATGTAAAGCACGTTCTAGCCGTTTGGTGGTGCGTACAATGCCGACATAATTCCACATGGTCGAACGTAATTCATCCCAGTTTTGTAGGATAACCACATCTTCATCAGCATCAGTGACCTGAGATTCATCCCAATTGGGTACATCAGGTAATGTAAAACCATGATTAAATTTGTGCTGGATATCCTGTGCGGCGCTCATTCCGTAAACAAAACATTCCAATAGTGAGTTACTGGCCATACGGTTAGCGCCATGTAAACCCGTATAAGATGTTTCCCCAATTGCATATAGGCCCTCAAGATCCGTTTGGCTGTGTTCATCCACAACCACACCGCCACAAGTATAATGCGCGGCAGGAACGACAGGAATCATATCTTTGGTAATATCAATACCCAACTCAAGTAAACGCGTATAAAGGGTTGGAAAATGTTCCTGAATAAAATCAGCGGGTTTATGAGTAATATCCAGCCAGACATGACGGATTCCCAAGCGCTTGATTTCATAGTCAATCGCACGTGCGACGATATCTCGGGGTGCTAATTCAGCGCGTTCATCGAATCGCAACATAAAACGTTCACCATCAGGTAAACGCAAATAGGCGCCTTCACCACGCATAGCTTCGGTGATCAAAAATGAACGTGCCTGTGGATGATACAAGCAGGTCGGATGGAACTGATTAAATTCCATATTTGCCACACGACAACCTGCGCGATAAGCCATGGCAATGCCATCACCAGTCGCAATATCAGGATTTGAGGTATACAGATAGGCTTTCATTGCGCCACCGCAGGCAAGGGCCGTAAAGGGGGCTAGAAATGTATGGACTTTTTCAGTTTTTTCATCCAGTACATAAAGGCCAACTGCACGATTACTCTGGTCCGTATGACCTAATTTATGCAGTGTAATAACATCAATCGCGACGTAATTTTCAAATATAGTCAGATTTTTTTGTTCGCGGGCACGTTGCACTAATGTCGTGGAAATCGCTTTACCTGTTGCATCTGCAGCATGAATAATACGACGCTGTGAATGCCCCCCTTCACGGGTTAAATGAAGTTGATCTTCTTCATCTAAAGTAAACTGAACTCCATGATTGAGGAGAAAATCAACCGATGGACGACCACCTTCCACTGTTTGTTTAACCGCATCTAATTCACATAAATGCGCTCCTGCAATCATCGTGTCATCAATATGCTGTTGAATGGAATCTGTTTCATCCAGAACCGCGGCAACACCGCCCTGAGCATAAAAAGTACTGGCTTCTGTCAGGGAAGATTTTGCTAAAACCGCAACGTTGTAATGACTTGGTAATGACAAAGCAAGGCTTAAACCAGCGCCGCCACTGCCCACAATAATCACATCAAAATGATGAGTTGTGTCTAAATCAGGCATGTCCATCAGCTAATTTACAAAAAGTTTGCTAATAACACGCTTTTTTTTAAGAAAAGGCAAGACTCGATATGCTTAAATCTAAATCGAAATTTCAATAAACTTTCAAATTTTAGAACGTCTAAATGATCCTAATATGGAAAATTTAATGCAATAATCACAATTTTTTATTCTTGGAATAATAAACATATTATTACGGAAATGGAGAAAAAGTTGTGTTAAAACAATTGGGTCTAACCTAAAACTAGTGTGTGAGTTTGTGCTACATGAATAGTCGCTATTTACAAAATGGAATGTATGCCATGGTGTTTACTATGGCAGCTGTACAAGCGGATGCTGCAACGCCTGTTGATTTTTCCAGTTTGGTCGAACAAGTCAGCCCAGCTGTGGTCAGTGTCAATGTTGTAAAAAAAATGACTCAGGAAGAGTTGTTACAACAACAAGTCCCAGAGATTTTAAAACGTTTTTTTGGTAATCAGGTCGTCATTCCACAACAACAGGTTCCTCAGGAAAAAGTCGGATACGGCAGTGCTTTTTTCATTAGTAATGATGGTTATTTACTCACGAACCACCATGTAGTTGAAGATGCATCACGCATTACTATTACATTGCAGGATCGCCGTGAAATTGATGCAAAAGTTATTGGTAGTGATGAACGTACCGATGTGGCATTACTCAAAGTTGATGGTACAAGTTATCCCGCTTTAAAAATAGGCAATGTCGATCAGCTTAAAGTAGGTGAACCTGTGCTTGCAATCGGCTCACCATTTGGCTTTGATTATTCGGCATCTGCTGGGATCGTGAGCGCAAAATCACGAAATATGCAAGGTGAAACCTCTGTTCCATTTATTCAAACCGATGTAGCGCTTAATCCTGGCAACTCCGGTGGGCCTTTATTTAATCAGCGTGGCGAGGTCGTGGGGGTTAATTCACGTATCTTTAGTGGTACTGGCGGGTATATGGGCTTGTCATTTTCTATTCCAATCGATGTGGCAATGGATGTAGTTCAACAGCTTAAAACCACTGGAAAAGTTACGCGTTCTTATCTAGGGGTCATGTTACAGGATATTGACCGTAACCTAGCCGATGCCTATAACTTACCGCGTCCAGAAGGTTCATTGATCAATCAGGTTGCGCCAGATTCACCCGCGGCTAAAGCAGGTTTAAAAGCGGGTGATATCATTATGAAATATAATGGTTCTCCAATTTCAAGAACCTCTGATCTTTTAAACTATCTGAATCGGACAATGCCAAAACAAACGATTCAGTTAGAAATATTGCGTGACGGTACACCTCGTAGTATTTCTGCGACTTTAACTACTGCTCCAGATGACACGCCAGCTACTTCTGAACGAGCCGCACAACAAAATGGTCCTGTGTTAGGTATGTCGATTCGTAACCTGACACCAGCGGAACAATCACGTTTAGATGTACGCGGGGGCATTCTGGTTCAGGATGTCACACGTGGAGGATTGGCTGCACAATCAAACATTATTTCTGGTGACGTTATTACTCAGATTAATAACACTGCAATTCTAAATGCCAATGATTTTGCTAAGACCGTAGCCGCTTTACCAAAGAATACGGTAGCGCGAGTGTCAATTATTCGTCAGGGACAGCGTGCTATGCTGGGCTTACGAATCAAATAATCCTAGCTTTAATGTTGAATAAGCCACTTTAAACGAAGTGGCTTTTTTATGGGATATTTCTAGTAAGATACAGTATAAATGTGAAGAGTAGCCTCTGTATGAGGATGGAAATTGGAACCAATAAAGAATGAGTGCGATTTTTGATTTAAAACTAGTGGTACAGCCTGAACACATCGATCAATTGGGGCATGTGAATAATGTGATGTATGTGCAATGGATGCAGGATGTAGCCACGGCACATGTCGAGGCTTTGGGGTTGGGCCTGAAAGAATATCTGGAAATGAATCATGCTATGGTCGCAGTCGAGCATCAGGTACAATATCGAAAAGCAGCTTTTGCAGGTGAAGAAATTATACTTCGTACATGGCTAGATGCGATTGATAGCATCTATTTGTCACGTCAATATGTATTTTATCGGCCTAAGGATCAAACTGTTTTGTTTGTGGCAAAAACCAAATGGGCGTGTGTTGAGATCAGTACGGGTCGACCAAAACGTATGTCACCTACCTTTACACAGACTTACCAGCCTTTAGCCAAAGATATTAATCCGATAGATTTTACCATGAGTTACGGTTGAACGTTTGTTGTAACTTGAGCATACATTGACTTCTTTTTAGGAATTAAAATTAATTGGAGCTGTATTTTGTTGCAATTCAATGAATAGTTTTAAAAGCAGAATGATCGCACTATATTTTTAATCAGCGGTTGCTTATACTGTGCAGCAATTTAGGACAGTCCTTTTACATCTTGCATACTGTGTGAAGTATTGCATTTAAAGGTGTATTTTTTTTCAGAGTAATCTATGGCGTCGGCTAAAAAATCCGTTGATATCAAAAATATTCGTAACTTCTCGATCATTGCTCACATTGACCATGGTAAGTCAACTTTGGCTGACCGTTTTATTCAGATGTGTGGTGGTTTACAAGACCGTGAAATGCAAGCTCAGGTTTTGGACTCAATGGAGCTTGAACGCGAACGCGGGATTACCATTAAAGCTGCATCCGTAACGCTTTATTACACGCATCCGAATGGTCAAGAATATCAGCTTAACTTTATTGATACCCCAGGACACGTAGACTTTTCCTATGAAGTCTCTCGCTCGCTTGCTGCTTGTGAGGGTGCATTGCTAGTGGTAGATGCAGCGCAGGGCGTAGAAGCGCAATCCGTTGCCAATTGTTATACCGCGATTGAACAAGGTCTGGAAGTTTTACCCATTCTCAATAAAATTGATTTACCGCAGGCAGAACCTGAGCGGGTTATTCATGAAATTGAAGAAATCATCGGGATTGAAGCCACAGATGCACCAACTTGTTCTGCAAAAACAGGTTTAGGAGTTGAAGGTGTCCTCGAGCGTTTAGTCGATGTGATCCCGCCTCCAGAAGGTGATCGTGAAGCACCGTTACAGGCTTTAATTATCGACTCGTGGTTTGATAACTATTTAGGTGTGGTGTCTTTGGTACGGATCAAGCAGGGTCGTATCCGTAAAGGCGACAAGATGCTAGTTAAATCTACAGGCCAGATTCATCCTGTAACATCTGTCGGGGTATTTAATCCTAAACACACCGAGACCGATATCCTTGAAGCGGGTGAGGTAGGTTTCGTAATTGCAGGAATTAAAGATATTTTTGGGGCTCCTGTAGGCGATACAATTACGTTGTCTTCAACGCCTGAAGTTAAAACTTTACCGGGTTTCAAAAAAGTTAAACCGCAGGTGTATGCAGGTTTATTCCCGATTGATGCCAGTGACTTTGAACCGTTCCGAGAAGCTTTACAAAAATTACAGATCAATGACTCAGCGTTGTTCTTTGAACCTGAGAGCTCCGATGCATTAGGCTTTGGTTTCCGTTGTGGCTTTTTGGGTATGCTACATATGGAGATTGTACAAGAACGTTTAGAACGTGAGTATGATCTGGACCTGATTAGTTCTGCACCAACCGTAGTGTATGAAGCCCTTACCAAAAAAGGCGATACGATCTATATCGATAGTCCTTCAAAAATGCCAGATGGAAGTTTGGTCGAAGACCTCCGTGAACCGATTGCCGAATGTCATATTCTGGTTCCGCAGGAATATTTAGGTAACGTCATGACTTTATGTATCGAGCGTCGTGGCGTCCAAAAAGACATGAAGTTTCTAGGAAATCAGGTTTCCTTAACTTTTGAAATTCCAATGGCCGAAGTTGTTATGGATTTCTTTGATAAGTTGAAATCATGTTCACGTGGTTTCGCTTCGCTAGATTATAACTTTGTTCGTTTTGAGAGTTCATCTCTGGTTAAGGTTGATGTATTAATTAATGGTGAAAAGGTGGATGCCTTGGCCATGATCTGTCACCGTCAAGATGCTCGTCATCGTGGTATCGCATTAGTTGAAAAGATGAAAGACTTGATTCCACGTCAAATGTTTGATGTTGCGATTCAGGCGGCGATTGGTGCGCAGGTTATTGCCCGTTCTACCGTAAAAGCCATGCGTAAAAACGTATTGGCAAAATGTTATGGTGGTGACGTATCACGTAAGAAGAAATTACTTGCGAAACAAAAAGAAGGTAAGAAACGCATGAAACAGGTGGGTAGTGTAGAAATCCCACAAGAAGCGTTTTTAGCTGTATTAAAAGTCGATAGATAAGGCGCGGGAAGGCATTGCTTTACCCAGTCGAAAAACGAGCAGCGTTGCTGCGAGTGAGGTTTTGTGGATTTTGATTTTAATTTGATTCTCGTTCCAGTTACGCTGTTGTTTTTTATCGTATGGTTACTCGATAAATTGGTATTCAAACAACGTGCAACCAAAGGTCGTGAGAACGAAAATTTCCTGATTACATGGGCATATGATTTTTGGCCTGTTTTGGCTGTTGTATTAATTTTACGGTCTTTTCTGTATGAGCCGTTTAATATTCCTTCGGATTCGATGGTTCCAACGCTAGAAACAGGTGATTTTATCTTAGTCAATAAGTTTGACTATGGTGTGCGTTTACCTATCATTAATAAGAAAATTATTAATGTTGGTGAACCTGAGCGCGGTGATGTGATCGTTTTTCGTTATCCACCGCAACCTAGCATTAGCTATATTAAACGTGTGGTAGGTTTGCCGGGCGATCATATTGTTTATGATCATGGACAATTATCAATTAATGGTCAGAAAGTCCCTAAAGTTGCTACTGAGTTTCATCGTGAAAAAGATATTTTAGATACGCCAACGTCGATTTATCATAAAGAAACCTTAGGTGATCATACTTTTACCATGCGTGAGCTTGAAGGCGTAAATATCGCTCGTCAGGCGCCATTTATCAATTATATAGAAAATGGTAAATATTCGAATCAAGATGGTTTATATTGGGAAGTGACTGTTCCGAAAGGGCATTATTTTGCGATGGGCGATAACCGTGACCAAAGTGCAGATAGCCGTTTCTGGGGATTTGTTCCTGAGGAAAATTTAACAGGTCGTGCTTTTTATATCTGGATGCATAAAGAGCCGGGCTTTAAAATTCCGTCGTTCAGTCGTAATGGCAAAATTGACTAAAAACACGATTAGGAATATTACAAATGCGTAAGTCTCAGCAAGGCGCTTCGTATTTAGCTATTTTATTTGGGGTAATTTTATTTGCGATGGCAGTCAAGGCTGCCGTTGCAATCTGGCCAGCGTATTGGGATGACCGGGTGATTAATAATCAGATTGAAGAGCTGGTGAAAAGTAGCCCTTCCGATATTACACCTACTAAGTTTGATACTCAGATGAATCAGCGTCTGGAAATGAACAATATCCGAGATTTACATTTCAAAGATATTGCTAAAGTATCAACTCAAGATGGTCTAAACGTCAGTAAGAAATACGAAATAAGAAAACCGTTCTTATTGAATATTGATTTAGTTCTAACATTCGAGAAAAATTTTGATCAAAGGTCAGTCCAAGCTAAGTGATCCTCGATTACCGAGCAGGATTGGTTATCAGTTTCAGCAAGCTGAGTTACTTCAGCTTGCTTTAACACACCGATCTGTCAGTCACAAATACAATTATGAGCGCCTTGAGTTTTTAGGTGATTCATTACTTGGCATGATTGTTGCCAATTATTTATATCAGACCTATCCGCATGAAAATGAGGGTCGGCTTACCCGTATGCGTGCTACACTAGTACGTCAGGAAGCTTTAGGCAAGATTGCAAACGATTTGAAACTTAGCCGGTGTTTAATATTAAGCACAGGTGAATTAAAATCGGGTGGTCATCATCGTGAATCGATATTAGCAGATACAGTCGAAGCCATCATTGGCGCAATCTATGTGGATAGCGGTGATTTAGAGTTACTGAAAAGTATTGTTTTAAAATGGTATACGCCTTATCTGGATCATATTGAGCCAAGTGATCAGCTTAAAGATCCTAAATCGCGTTTACAAGAGTATCTACAAGCACGTAAAAAACCTCTCCCTGTTTACGAGGTTGTAGATATTCAGGGTGATGCCCCTCATCAGCACTTTAAAGTCCAATGTTCGGTAGCTGGGCTACCTAATATTGTAGGTGAGGGTTCAAGCCGACGTTTTGCTGAACAGGCGGCGGCGGCAGAAATATTAAAGTTATTGGAGCAATAGCCTGCATGTCCATGCATTCTGATCAAGTCAATCCAGATTCAAATGAAAATCCTGAAAGTCAGGCCAATGAACTGATTGACCAATTCTTTAGTGACAAAGGTGTCACCATTCCTGCTGACTTTAGAAGTGGCTTTGTTGCGATTGTTGGACGACCGAATGTAGGTAAATCCACATTGATGAACCATTTATTGGGTCAAAAGTTATCGATTACTTCACGTAAACCACAAACTACACGTCATAAGATTGTTGGAATCGATTCACGTGAAAAGTCTCAGGCGGTATTTGTTGATACTCCAGGAATGCATAAAAAAGAAGTCCGCGCCATCAATAAAATGATGAACCGTGCAGCGCATTCGGCATTGCGTGATGTCAATTTGGTTTTATTCGTTGTAGATGCACAAAAATGGACTCAAAATGATGAGTTGGTTTTGGAAAAGCTTAAAAATGCAGAAATGCCAGTCATTCTTGTCATTAATAAGTTAGATACGTTTGAAAATAAGAATGAAGCTTTACCGCTTATTCGTGAGCGTGCAAAATTGATGAATTTTGCTGAAATTGTGCCTGTATCTGCATTACGTGGTGCGAATCTGGATCACTTACGTGACACCATTGAGAAATATTTGCCTTTTCAGCCACCACTTTATTCGCTAGATCAAATTACAGATCGTTCTGAGCGTTTTTTGGCAAGTGAAATTATTCGTGAAAAAATCATGCGTCAGCTTGGTGAAGAATTGCCTTATGATTTAACAGTACAAATTGAGTCGTTTAAAACGGAAGAAGAAACCATTAATGAAAAGACAGGCCGTTTAAAACCCGCCTGTACCTACATTGATGCAACCATTTTCGTGGAACGTGCTGGACAGAAAGCCATTGTAATTGGTGAAAAAGGTGCAAAACTCAAGCGTATTGGCATGGAAGCACGCACTGATATGGAAAAAATGTTTGAGCAGAAAATCATGCTGACACTTTGGGTGAAAGTCAAAGGCGGCTGGTCTGATGACGAACGTGCGCTCAAGAGTCTAGGTTACAGTGATATTTAAAATATACGTGGATAGAGAATAAGTAATGACAGTCATAATGCGATGTGTTGGTGTTTTAGCCTGTGTGTTAATGCTACAGGGATGTATCACCAAAATTGTGACTGTCCCCGTAAAGGTCGCTTATGGAACCACCAAAGCTGTAGTGAAAGGTACGGCTGCTGTAGTAGAGGCAGTTATTCCAGATGGTGATGATGATAAAGACCAACAAAAAAAGGATGATTAACTTCGTCTATGCGTAATGAAGTGATTCATGGCTATTTGGTTCATCATCGAAAATATCGGGAAAAAAGCCACATCGTGCATCTGTTTACTGAAGAATATGGTCGTATGGACGGGATTCTCAGGCAAACACCTCCCCCTCAATATCAACCTATTACTTTACAAGCGACAGGCAAAGGTGATTTGAAAAATTTCACTAAGCTTGAGATTTTAAATCATCCAGTTTTTTTTCATGGTGACGCTTTTTTTGCAGGATTTTACTTAAATGAAATCCTGTTACGTTTATGCCCATTAGAAGAAGCGATGCCACAAACGTTTAGTCAATATCAGAAAACATTGGCACAGTTGCAGCTTTTGTCTTCACATCCACAGCCTGCTTTATTTTTAAGACAAATTCTACGTCAGTTTGAACATGCTTTATTGCAAGAATTGGGCTATGCGGTCGATTTTCATGTGGATTGTAACCAGCAACCTATTAGTACATTAATGTCTTATCAATTTCAGACAACAGAAGGTTTTTTGCCTGTTGCGAGTCGTAGTTCTGCCACGCTAATGGGTGAGCTAATTTGTTGCATGCATAATTATGTAGAGGGCGAAGAATTTTCTGCTGAACAATTGCAATTATTAGGTAAACTATACCGTCAAATGATTACATCTTTGTTGGGTGATCGGCCTCTAAAAAGTCGTCAACTCTGGATACAAAGTACACAATCACATTCTTAATTTTTTGCTCTCAGGATTTATCTATGGCTGCTTTGCTTGGTGTGAATATTGATCACGTTGCGACATTGAGACAGGCGCGAGGTACAACTTATCCAGATCCAGTTCAGGCGGCGTTGGTCTGTGAACAGGCAGGTGCAGAGGGTATTACCTTGCATTTGCGCGAAGATCGTCGGCATATACAAGATGATGATGTGCGCCGTATGCGACCCTTGTTAAACACTCATATGAATTTGGAAATGGCTGTAACTGAGGAAATGGTTCAATTTGCCAAAGAGATTAAACCACAACATGTTTGCTTTGTGCCTGAGCGCCGTCAGGAAGTGACAACTGAAGGTGGTCTTGATGTGGTTGGTCAACTAGAGAAGATTAAAGCGGCTACTCAGGCTCTCGCTGAAATTGGTTGTGAAGTATCTTTATTTATTGATGCAGATTTGGCGCAAATTGATGCTGCTATTGCTTGTGGTGCACCCACGATTGAGCTGCATACGGGGGCTTATGCCGATGCAGAAAATGAGCAAGCACAACGTGCTGAACTTGAGCGCATTATTCAGGGTGCAGAATATGCGGCCAGCAAAGGCTTAATTGTTAATGCAGGACATGGCCTTAATCTGGACAATGTTGCCCCAATTGCTGCAATTCCTCAAATTCATGAACTGAATATTGGTCATTCGATAATTGCAGAGAGTATCTTTGTTGGTTTAGCTCAAGCTGTACAACAAATGAAAACCGCGATTCAGGCAGCAAGATAAGAGTTTATAAATGTCAAATCCCAACTATGATGAATTAATGCAGCCTGTCATTGTATTTTTAGGTTGTAGAACTCCTCAAGCGTGGTTAGATGAAGCCATAAATCATCTTGATTTGTTGATGCAAGACCATGCAAATTGTGAAAAAAAAGCAGCAGGAACGGCCATGAACCTGATGTTCCGTTACAGTTTTTTTACTGATTTGCAGGTGAAACTAGCGCAATTAGTTCGTGAGGAAATGCTGCATTACGAGCAAGTGCTTGAGTTTATGAAAAAACGTGGACAGGAATGGAAAGCAGTTAGTGCAGGACGTTACGCAGGTGGCTTACGTAAAGAGATCCGAACGTATGAACCTGAAGCATTGATTGATGTCATGATTGTCGGGGCATTTGTAGAAGCTCGTTCCTGCGAGCGTTTTTATGCATTGGCACCTTTAGTGGATGATGAACTTGGGAGTTACTATCGTTATTTGCTGAAATCAGAGTCCCGCCATTTTGAAGACTATCTGGCTTTGGCAATGGAAGTTGCAACTACGGCTAAGATGAAACATCCAGAAGAAGATATTCAGCAGCGAATTGCACATATTCGGGACGTTGAAAAAAACTTAATTTTGTCAACGGATGATGTATTTCGTTTTCATAGTGGTGTGCCCGCTAAACTAGCTGCATCTGTCTGATTTTTCATAATCCAACCACACAAAAGCCAGTTTAAAAACTGGCTTTTACACTTTTTTGAACAGTAATTAGCTGACTATTTTCTTTTGAATATCATGATGTACTAAACTTCCCCATACTAGTCCTGCGATAAAGCAAATACTAAAATAAACACCAAAAGCAGTAATGGGTAGGCTTGGTTGATTCAAAAAGAAATAGCGATAAAGCAACATTAAAATAGTAAAACCACAGCCCCAGAATATTCCACCATAAAGCAAAATAAATCTGAATTTGTCATTCATCATAATGGTCTTAAACTATGCCTGCGATAAATGCCCTATATAATATATTAATTTTTTCTCAAATGGTGAAATTTATTACAAATTTATGAATAAAAGAATGTTGCTGAAAATCGCCGCATTATCGAGACAAAAATTCGGTTAAACTATGCGTTCTGATCAAAGTGAGTGTGTTATGCAAACCCTACAATCCAGACTTAAGCAGGAAAAAATTTTAACTCCTGAATTAAAGAAATGGTTGTATGCATCAGGCTCGCTAACTCAACAATTGACAGATTTAGCTTCGGGTCAATTTCAAGTTGAACCGACTAAAGAACATTTTCAGCGTCTCAGTTTTATTGATAGTAAATGGATGAAAATGCCGCATGCGCATACAGCATGGGTGCGTGAAAGTTTACTGTATGGCTGCGAGACCCAGCCTTGGGTTAAAGCAAAAAGTATATTTCCGATTTTAAGCCTACAAAAAAAAGCCAGAATCTTTCAGCATATTGGTACAAAACCCATTGGCAAATTTTTATTTCAGCGCACAAACCCAGCCTGTGAACGTCGAGTAATTTATCTGGAGGATGGTTGGACTCGACAAAGTTGTTATGTGTGGCATGGTTGTAAATTTATTGTCCAAGAAACATTTCTCACAACATTTGAAAACTTTATCCAGAAGCAAATTGAGCAGGGGTAAGCCATGGCAGCAGTGCAATCCATCACTTGGCGACAACGTTTAGAAGCCTATTATTATTTATGTCGTTTTGATAAACCAATTGGGACTGAGCTGGTTTTCTGGCCAACCATGTGGGCATTATGGATTGCGGCTGAAGGGATTCCTCCATTACATATTCTCTTCGCGTTTGTGTTTGGTACGATTTTTATGCGCGCAGCAGGCTGTGCTATTAATGATTTTGCTGATCGCGAAGTAGATGGTCATGTTGAGCGAACTAAAACCAGACCACTGGCTACAGGTATTATTCGGCCCAAAGAAGCGATAGCCGTGTTTTTAATTTTGGTCGCAGCCAGTGCGTGTATGCTGTTTTTTTTGCCAATTGCAACTTTTTATTGTGCTTTTGGTGCTCTAGGCTTAGCGTTTGTTTATCCCTTTATGAAACGTTACACCCACTTACCCCAAGTGGTATTGGGTATGGCATTTTCATGGGGGATTCCGATGTCATTTACGGCATTGGGTAAGCCACTAGATTGGACATGTTGGTTACTTTATTTTGGAAATTTATGTTGGACAGTTGCCTTTGATACACAATATGCGATTACAGATCGTGAATATGATTTAAAAATTGGTGTGAAATCCACTGCGATTCTTTTTGGTAAATATGATATTGAAATCATTTCGCTCCTACAGTTTTTAAGTCTTGTGTTAATTGGTACATCTTTATACCTTGCCGATATTTTGTATCCATGGGGGCTGGTCGCTTTATTATTGGTTGCTGCTGATTATATTTATCAATGGTCAAAAACCAAAACTCGTGATCCTCAGTTATGCTTCTGGGCATTTCGGCATAATCGTTGGGTAGGCGTGATTCTATTTTTGGGTATTTTTCTGGCTTATCTATTTTAAAATATAATTTTGACCATCCAGTTAAAAAGTGTTCTATGCAGAGCACTTTTTTTGTGCATAAATAATCTTGCATAGCAGAGTATGCAAACTAAAACTTAAAAAACATAAAAAGGATATTTTATGAAACGGTCAAAAATTGCCTTAGCATTGGCATTTTCAGCTACGACATTATTCTTAAGTGCGTGTAATGATAGTAATGATGACTATATTGGAGTCAATCCAGAACAAACCTATATTTCAGAGACGACTTATAACAAGGATCAGGTTACAGGCGCTGCATCTGTTAAAGTAATGACGTATAACATGGTCAATGTTCTGGGCAAAACTGCCAAGGCGACGGCAATGGTGATGTTTCCAAAAATTACTCAGCCTGCTGATGGTTATCGCGTTGTCGTTTGGGAACATGGCACGGTTGGAGTGGGTGATAGCTGTGCACCGAGCAATACTACCATCAATCCACGATTTAAAATTTTGGCAGACACTCTTTTAGCAGCAGGTTATGTCGTTATTGCACCTGATTATGAAGGGTTAGGAACACCAGGAATTCATCCGTATCTTAATTTAGGAAGTGAGGCTAAATCTGCAATTGCAGCAGTTAAGGCAGCCAAGGATCATTATGGTAGTCAGCTCAATGGAACATGGATGTCTGTCGGTCAGTCGCAAGGAGGGCAAGCTTCCTTAGGTACTGCTGAATATGCAAATAACGATGCATCATATTTAGGTGCGGTTGCAGGAGCGCCAGCATCGAGTTTGGGTAAAATCATTTTAGAGGTAGCGCCGGCGGCATTGGCTGATATAGAGAAGAAAGAAATAACTGCCAATGTCCCGTTAGCCAATCGTGTGTCGGTCGATTCTTATGCGACTTTGCTTGCCTATGCTGCGCTTACAGGCGTTGGTATCAAAGCATACGACACACAATTTAATTATCGAGATATTTTTCAGGAAAGAGCAAAACCTTTGGCTGAGTTTGCCGAGGGAACGACGGGCGAAAATGGACTTTGCTTAGATAACGATGTTGCAAGTTTAAGTCTGATTGAAAAGTTTAAAACCGATATTATTAAATTCATGACGGATAATCCTGACAAAAAAGTCATGGATTATCCTGGTCTGGATACCAATAATTTTAAAACCAATCAAACGGTTCAAACCTTTTTGACGGCGAATCAACCTGGCACTAAACGTATAGATAAACCCGTTTACATCGTTCAAGGTACAGCAGATACTAACGTTCCATATCCTGTAACGCAGGCATTGGTTTCCAATTTGAAAGACACGTTGGGTTCACCCGATGTTGTACTTGATCCTGTTCTGAATGCAACGCATACTCAGGCGATTGTCTGTCGTAATCTACAAGTCTACAATTTTATTCAGGCTAAAATGCCCGCAAAAACAGGCATAACACTTGATACGGCGGCTATTGATGCAAGTATGAGTCCTCATTGTACAGGGGTGGGGTTATAAAATAGGCTGATATTAAGAAATTTTATATGCAAGCTTGATTACAAGAAGAGTAGCTGTGAAACACAGTTACTCTTTTATTTTATAAGCTTAAACTTGTTAAAGAGACTAAATGAACATCAAATTTTTGTTTAAATCTTTTAAAATCGCATAAAAAAAGCCCACCGAAGTGAGCTAAAGGGCTAAACTGATATAACGTAGAGAAATATATCATATTTACTATATGTATCTATAATACTTTGGATTAGAGAAAAAGAGTTAAGTCTTTAGTCGTAATTACCGCAAAATGTTGAACGATACAGTCATCCCGCATATAACAGGCAGAGTTTTAAAAGATCGGTATATTTTTTTATTTTTCGATTTAACCGATGAATTAATTGGTTTTATGGGTTGAGTTGAAGATGTTGTAAGGCAAAATTCACCTGTTGTAATTGCTGATTAAGCTGTTGTGGTGGAATACGAGTTTCCTGTAAATGAGTGATCCATTGCATTTGACAGATTTTAAGTTGTTTAATATTCGAGGCACTCTTAATTTGTTCTAAAAGTTGTCGTGCCAATAGTCCACAATAACTAGATAATGTTTCTGCCATTAATGTTTTTACTTCATCAAATGCCATAACGGATAAAGGTTCTAGTTGTGGTTGCACGTTTTGGATAGTATCAATATTGATTGGGTATTCTTGGCTTGAATTAATTTGAGCCATTAAGGATGTTTCATCAGGAGTTACATCAGATTGTATGGCATCAGACCTCTCTGACGATTCATCATTGAACTCGGTCGTTAGCGATGATAAAGATGTTGCCTGTGTATCGAACTGAATCAGTCCCATCTCTTCAAGTTGATATAATAATTCAGGCGATGCTATTTTTTCTCTGAATTGATCACTTAACTTATTAAAATCCTCAGTACCAATTAAAAGGAGTAATCGGCGCTGTCTGACATTTAGGTTTAACTGACGGTTTTCGAGAGCCGTATGTCCTTGCGCAGTTTTATAATAATGAGACATCCCCAATTTATCCATTTTATAAATTGGGAATACCATAAAACGAGAAAATTACATTAATATGAAATAACTTATAAATCAAAAAATTAGTTTTAGATTGCGGTCTTCTCTAACGCTTTTTTGAGGTAGGGGTCAAGTTCTTCCTGACGCAATAGCCAATTTATATAATCATGGGGTAAATCGGAAATCAAGGTGCCCTTGTGTTTACCAAAGTTAATTTTAGTGGGAATACGTGCCTGTTCCGAAGCCTGATAAAGCTCTTCAATATCATTAATATTAAGATGATGAACAATATGCATCAGGATATTGGCAGTTAAAATAATGTCTGCATCAGCACGATGCGCGCCTTTAAGTAGTTCCCTCGCTTTGTCACTACCTCGCGAGATGAGATAAATTAAAGCAGAGATATTATGCGCATCTGCTTGTGGCCAAACTTTTCGTGCAAGAGCTAAGGTACAAATTGCCTTAATATCTTGTGTTTCTACACCACATCGGGCAATCGCATTCATATCATAATCGACATTATGTCCAATAATATAAGTGGTATCAGCAGGTAAGACAAAAGAGGTATATAAAGGTTGATCGACAAGATCGGACTCAAGAATATGGTGTACAGCCATTGCTGCATAGGAAATCGGCTGATTGACCTGATAGAGTTGGTCAAATAGCTGAGTTTTATCCAGACTTAATTTACCCGCATGAACGTCTATAGGTGCATAAGCAATTTCGATAGGTAAACCATTGAGAGTATGGGTTTCGGTGTCCAGAATAATTGCAGTCATTAAATGAATAATCTCGGTACTACATCAAAAGTTAAATGTAGCATTCCTGATAAATTGTGAAAAGATTCAATTGTATTCATGAATGTTATGTTTCACTTTGTATAACTGTCTTGTTTCTATTGTTAAAAAGGGCATAATTTATAAATTGCATTGCCATGCAAAACAACAAGAATGTTGAATACCTTCAAAAGGATAAGAAAAATGAAAAAGACGTTGCTCACAGTCTGTACTCTTAGTTTAAGTATATTTTTATCAGCCTGTAATGATGATAATGACTGGGATGATGTTTTTAATCCTCCCTCAGATATTCCAGAAAATAATATTCAAAACCCAGTTGTTCGTACGGATAGTTATAGCATAACCGACATGAGTGCAATTGCAGGTGAAAGTCTGGTCATGACTTATAAAATGTTGGGCATTAATAATAGCGAAGTTCAAGCAACAGCATTAATTTTCACACCTAAAGGAGCTCCACCAGTCGGCGGCTGGCCTATTGTTGCTTGGGCTCATGGCACAACAGGCGTTGCTGATAAATGCGCACCCAGTCGAACCGCAATGGATACTGATATTAAAGGTATGATTGCCCAGTTATTGGCGAAAGGTTATGTGGTAGTAGCCCCTGATTATGAAGGTTTGGGAGAACCTAGCGGGCAGGAATTGCATCCATTTTTAAATGTAAAAAGTGAAGCTTTTTCAATCACTGATGCGGTTGTTGCTGCACGCAATTATTTGGGTAGTAAAGTAAATAATAAATGGGTCACCGTAGGACATTCACAAGGGGGGCAAGCGGCATTAGGCGCTGCCCAATATGCATCCCGTGCCAAACTGGATTATAAGGGGACCGTTGCTGTAGCGCCTGCATCTAACCTTGATCTAATTTTAACTTTAGGTGAAGCCTCAGTAGCAAATCAACCTGCGACTACACAGATTCCTGTATATGCAAGTCTCGATACCTTTACTGCATTAATTACCGCAGGATTGCGCAACCCAAATCCAGATTTTAAATATACTCAGGTGTTTAAAGACCCGACAGCGCAGATTGCTGAAAAATATGCAGAGACTGAATGTTCAGGCGATATTGCTAATGCATTTGGACTTAATATGACCTTATATGCTCAATCAACTGGAAGCTTAAATGGTTATGGGCGTACTCAGGATAATTTCCTTAATATTCCCACTGTGAAAAATTTTACTAGTAAGGATGGTCAGCCTTTAACTGTGAAAGTAACGACGCCGGTGACGATTTATCAGGGAAGCTATGACACCACTGTACCACGAATAGCCACTAACACATTGGTTGGTTCCGCCCAAGAAAAAGGAACGGTTATTCAATACAATACAGATGACAGTAGTACAGTGAAATGGGATCATGGTACTGCTTATACATTAAATATTGGTAATATTGTGCAAGACGTGGGGACGATGCTGTCCAAATAATCATTATTTTTATGATGCGTGGCTCATATAACTAACATGAGCCATTTTTATTTAAAACTGAGTAAAGTTCATTCTGCTTAATCTTAAAGTTCATGCTACAATAGCGCCCAATCTTAGCACGGCTTAAAAGCCCTAATTCATAGGACCCTCGCTAATGTTTGCCAACATTTCTCTTTCTGAATTTGATCCAGAATTAGCCAAAGCAATTGACGCTGAAGATGCGCGCCAAGAAGCACATATTGAGCTAATTGCATCTGAAAACTATTGCTCTCCTGCGGTGATGGAAGCGCAAGGATCAAAACTGACTAATAAATATGCAGAAGGTTATCCAGGCAAACGCTATTATGGCGGTTGCGAATATGTAGATGTGATTGAACAATTGGCGATTGACCGTGCTAAAGAACTTTTTGGTGCTGATTATGCTAATGTTCAACCCCATGCCGGTTCACAAGCAAACTCAGCGGTATATTTAGCTTTATTAAATGCTGGCGATACCGTATTAGGGATGAGTCTTGCACATGGTGGTCACTTGACACATGGTGCTAAAGTGAACTTCTCTGGTAAAACCTACAATGCCATTCAATACGGTTTAAACCCAGAAACTGGCGAAATTGATTATGAAGAAGTTGAGCGTTTAGCTTTAGAACATAAACCACGTATGATCGTGGCTGGTTTTTCTGCCTACAGTCGTGTTGTTGATTGGCAACGTTTCCGTGATATTGCAGATAAAGTCGGTGCTTATTTGTTTGTTGATATGGCTCATGTAGCTGGTTTGGTTGCTGCGGGTGTATACCCAAGCCCAGTTCAAATTGCTGATGTTACTACCACCACTACTCATAAAACACTTCGTGGCCCACGTTCTGGTTTGATTCTTGCTAAGGCAAATGAAGAAATCGAGAAAAAACTTCAATCTGCTGTATTCCCTGGCAATCAGGGTGGCCCACTAGTTCATGCAATTGCGGCCAAAGCAGTATGTTTTAAAGAAGCGATGGCGCCTGAGTACAAAACTTACCAGCAACAAGTGGTCAAAAATGCCCAAGCGATGGCAGAAGTATTGAGTGGCCGCGGTTACGATATCGTTTCTGGTGGTACAGATAATCATTTATTCTTATTGTCTTTAATTAAACAAGACATTACGGGTAAAGATGCTGATGCATGGTTAGGTAATGCTAATATCACTGTAAATAAAAATGCGGTTCCAAACGATCCACGTTCTCCATTTGTGACTTCTGGTATTCGTATTGGTACACCAGCAGTAACAACTCGCGGTTTTGGTGAAGCTGAAGTACGTGATTTGGCTGGCTGGATTGCTGATGTATTGGATAGCAAAGGTGATGAAAACGTAATCGCTGATGTGAAAGCCAAAGTTGAAGCAGTCTGTGCAAAATTCCCTGTATATGCTAACTAAGTTATTTACTTGAGAAGAAGCTCCCTCAAGGGAGCTTTTTTTATACGTGAATATTTAAAAATCAGAACTAAATTCTGATATAACGATAAGATTATATTTACGTGATTTATTTTGGAAAATCTATAAATTTAAGGAATTTATAAATGAAACAGCCCAATATTATTATTTCGTCTCAGGACCTACACCGTCTGGAAACGATGCTTGAACATCAAAATACTGAAACCGCAACGATGCAACATTTAGAAAATGAACTAGCGCGGGCAGACGTGGTCGATCCTGATCAAGTCCCAGCCAATGTGGTGAGTATGAACTCAAGAGTGAGTATTACCATTGCGCCATCTACTCAGTCAGTTGAAGTTACGCTGGTTTATCCGCATGATTTTACAGGCGATAAGAGTCAGGTCAATATCTTGGCTCCTATAGGGGCTGCGATCTTAGGGCTTACGGAAGGGCAAACGATTGAATGGCCGCAGCCTGATGGCCAATTAATGAAGATTAAAATTGAAAAAGTCATTTATCAGCCTGAACGTGAAGGAAAATATCTGTAATTTAGTATTTTTCAAGTGATTTGAGCTGATTAGAACATTAAGATTTAACATAAAATCATCATGTTGATATAAAAATAGACTTTGCACCCAAGTAATTTGTGCATATGATGAGTTGAGAAAAACTATTGGTTGATTATGACTCAGTTTAATTCATTGATTCCGCTGGATCAGATTGAGATTGATCCAAAAGCACTATTGGCAATTAAACGTAATGATCTAGTGCCTATACTGGAAGATCAGTATCAGCTCAATCATTATGCGGATCAACTTATTCAGTCTCAATCTGTTTTGTTAAATGGCGTTGATCCTAAACTGAATCACCAACTGAGTCAGATCATTTCTCAATTAATTGAGAAGTTGGCACAATCAAATAAGGTGCTAAAAAAACGTAAGTTTAATGGGCTGCAAAAATGGTTAGGCATTGATATTGAATATGATCATGGGCAGCTTCATTATTTAAATGAACTGGAACGTTTAATTAATGAGGCTAGCTTTTTGAGCCAGCGTTTACAGGTTGAGATTCAAAAGTCACAGGCGCGTGTCCAACAGGTATTGGGTCTCCGTGAACAAATGGCAAAATACATTGTGGCGGCACAAGAATTCTTAATCGAATATCCTGCCTTTATCAAACAACAACACCCACTGGATAATTTTGCGGAAAGATTATCTAAAAAAATAAACACGTTACAAACTTTACAAGCGAGTAATGATATTGCAATTACACAGATGCAGTTGGCTCAACAACTTTCTTTTACGTTACTTGATCGGTTTAAAGAGGCGCAACAAGTGTTAATTCCAGCATGGCAATATCATCTAAAGCAAAGCATGCAAACGCATTCGGTTACTGAACTGCAGAAACTGGATCTTAGCCGTGAAAAATTGATGAATACTTTAAAAAAATCATTAGAGAAAAATAGGGTGGAATGATGTCAAAACTTGAATCTGACAATAAAAATGGATTAGTCGAGCAATCAACAGAATTGCAGAAATACGAGTTTGAGCGTCTGAATTTAAAAGAATTAGGGCTGAAATCAGAGGATTTTGCTCAAGTGCTGGATGCACATCAGGCACTAGCCGACATGACACCTAGCAGTGTCTCAGAGTATGGTAAGGACATTGCCACCAAAACTTCAAGCTATACCGATGAGTTACTCAATCTGGTTCAAAATAAAGATCTTGATACGACTGGCCAAAAATTAAATGAAGTAGTTCAAGTTGCACAGCAGCTAAATACATCCAGTATTTTAAACAAGTCTAAAGGATCATCAATTCCAATTTTAGGGGGATTGTTCAATAAAATTAAAGGAGCGAAACAGAACTTTGACCAACATTTTAATACCACAAAAGAACAAATCGATGTTTTGGTCAAAGAGATTGAACGCTCTCAGACAGGTTTAAAAACTCGTGTTAATACGTTGGATCATATGTTTGATGCCGTGCAAGATGAATACAAACAACTGGGGATTCATGTTGCTGCTGGTAAGATCAAGCAGCAGGAAATTCAGCAACAAATTTCACAGCTGAGTCAAAAAGAGCAAGATCAACAAAGCACACAGCAAATTTATGATTTAAATCATCTGGCCAATAATCTGGAAAAACGAGTGAGTGATTTGCAAGTTCTTCAGCAATCAGCCATGCAAACTTTACCTATGATTCGTATTATTCAGTCCAATAATTTAATGTTAGTGGATAAATTTTATGCGATCAAAAATATTACTTTACCGGCATGGAAAAACCAAATTAGTTTGGCAATTTCCTTACAGGAACAAAAAAACAGCGTGCAATTGGCTAAGAGTATAGATGATGCAACTAATGATCTGCTACGTCGTAATGCGGATTTGTTGCATCAAAATTCGGTTGATACAGCGAAAGCCAATCAACGCTCTGTAATAGATATCGAAACACTTGAACATGTACAAAATACCCTCATTAAGACAGTGAATGATGTTATTCAGATTCAAAAAGAAGGCATGCAAAAACGTGATGAGGCTGCAACAAGATTACGTTTACTTCAGGAAAATCTGAATCAGCTCGTGATTGAGTCGAGTCATGATACTTCTTCAAATAAGTAAGAGCATGAAGGCTAACCTATTCAAAGCCTGAGGAGAGTAGATTGTCACCCGTTGAAAATTATCCAGCGAATGTTCAATCGATAGATTCCCGATTAAGCCAGTTAAAGACGCGCCAACATCGGGTAATCTTGTTGAGTCTGACAGCAACTGTGATTTTTATGATTGCTTTAGCTGCGTCATTTACTCAGCAAACGCTGGTTTATAGTTTTTTTGATCTCAGTCAACAAATTGAACAATTACATATTCCTGTTGCAATAGGCAATGAACTGTTGATTCATCAGCAACCTGACTATTTTACTAGTCTCTTGTCATGGTTTGGCTGGCTGATTTTAAAGCTTTTTGTGGCATTCTTTGCTGCTTTTATTTTTGTTCGAATTTTAAAAAAATTTAAATTTTTTCAGGTTCGCTTCCGTTCACTCATTTTGCGTTTTGTTGCTTGGTTAATCGGCTTTATTCTGATTTGGTCAGGTTTAACCTATTTGCAGTACGATGCCAAGAGCGATGAAAGTAAGGCTTACGAAGATTTGGTTGCTTATGATAAGACTATTCAACAAAGCCAAATTGCCGATGATTTGAAAGATTCGGATGCGCCCAATCCAGTAAAAGATTATCTTCTGGCACAGACTGCATTATTGCATCGACCTGTAGATAAAGACGCAGCATTGCCTTATATCTCCAATTTGATTCGCTCGGAACGAGTAGACCCTCATTTTATGGAATATGGTTTTAAACCAGAACAGCTTTGGATAATGCAACAGCAAATCTATGGAAAAGCTGTAACACCAATAGCACAAAGTGTTCAAAAACAAGCGAATCAAGCTCAGCAACTTTCTGAAATAGTTCAGTTATTATGTTGGGGATTGAGTCTAGTGGCTGCTTTACTCGCGATAATAACTTATGTTTTGGCTATGAATCTTAAAAATCGGGCCTCTAGAATTGAACAAAAAGATTAAATATAGGTTTGTTCGGTAAAACCGATCGAACTAATAAAAACATACTGTTTCCTCTATGTAACCTTTTACCGTATCATCCTCATTAAGTTAAGAATTTACTCCTCTGGAGA
>NZ_JACVTU010000020.1:0-41156 GCF_016624705.1 Acinetobacter sp. S40 | reverse complement strand
TCTCCAGAGGAGTAAATTCTTAACTTAATGAGGATGATACGGTAAAAGGTTGCATAGGGGAAACAGTATGTTTTTATTAATTCGATCGGTTTATTGAATGGTTGGTTGTGGTAAAAATCACGTTCTAAAGATTCATAATTAGTTAAAGCAGCTTTGTTATATAAATGACATCATTAGATGAGATAAGATGGTTAGCCTTAAGCCTAAGGAATATCGACATGAAACTACAAACAGGAATTTATCAGCATTATAAAGGTAATCTTTATCAAGTTTTGCATGTCGCCAGACACAGTGAAACAGAAGAAGAGCTTGTTGTATATCAATGTTTATATGGCGATTATTCGATCTGGGTTCGGCCTTTAACCATGTTTATTGAAACAGTTGAAGTTGATGCTCAACTGGTTCCCCGTTTTAATTTTATGCATCAGGTTTAGAACAATAAACTAAAAGGATAAGTGTATGCCAAATCATGATTTTTTAGTGCGTATATCAGAGCTTTATGATAAGTTTCAGCAACATGATGCCAAACAGGTTGATCGCATACAACGTTTCAGAAATATCGAACCTGATTCAGCGCAATTTATTTCTATGTTGATTCGTACACAACGACCTAGCACTATTTTGGAAATTGGGACATCCACAGGTTACTCAACTTTATGGTTAGCCGAGGCGGCTCAGGCGACACAGGCTAAAGTGGTGACACTTGAGATAGAGGAAAAACGTAGTCAACAGGCCCAATCTCATATACAGGCTTTTAAGCTGGATCATATTGTTGAATTTTGGACAGGGGATGCCGCCCAATATTTACAACACGCCACAACTACATTCGACTTTATTTTACTAGATGCTGAGCGCAGTTATTATCCAGCATATTGGCATGATCTTAAACGTCTCATCCGTAAAAACGGGGGCGTAATGATGGTAGATAACGTAACTTCACATGCTGCGGAAGTGAAACAGTTTTTAAATATGGTTAAACTGGATGCAGATTTTATGACAACAACAATTGGATTTGGTGCGGGGCTATTTATGGTCGTGGCAAAATAAGACATAAAATTGATACGCAGCGTAAAGGAAAATAATCCACAATAAATATAGAGATTATTTTCATTTTGTCTGACTTAAATAGCGATATTTAGTATGCTGAATATCTTATTATTTTTAGAAGATCGACATTCGGCTAAAGTGTAAATCGAATTCTAAATATTTCTGCACAAAAGCGGTTTTGTCTTGTGAGCGTAGCAAGTTGTCATAAATAAATTCTGGCACTGGGTGATACAGTTCCCCTTTGCCATTGTTATAAAAAATCTTTAAATAACGTGAAGCCGCATTATATTTCCAGGAAGTTACGGCAACCAGTTTTTCCATAAAATTCTCCCTTTGAACTAAGCAGCATACAGGAAAAGATCGTGCTGCTTATTTGAACATTAATGTAATTCATGTTGCGCCTAAAGATGAGAATTGTAAAAGTGTAATTCATGATAAATTAATCACTTAAAATGAAAGAACCACCCAAAAGGGTGGTTCCTGATGGTTTTAAAATCTAAGAATTAGATTTTACCAACTAGATCGATTGAAGGAGCAAGAGTGGCATCACCTTCTTTCCATTTTGCTGGGCAAACTTCACCTGGATGAGCGTGAACGTATTGAGCTGCTTTTACTTTGCGAAGAAGTTCTTGCGCGTCACGACCGATACCGCCAGCGTTGATTTCAACGATTTGGATTTTGCCTTCTGGATCGATGACAAAAGTACCACGGTCAGCAAGACCAGCAGACTCGATAAGAACATCAAAGTTCTTAGCCAATGTCCACGTTGGATCACCCACCATTACATATTGGATTTTTTTGATTTCTTCAGAAGAATCATGCCATGCTTTGTGCGTGAAATGAGTATCAGTAGAAACTGAGTAGATTTCTACACCTAATTTTTGGAATTCAGCATAGTTGTCTGCAAGGTCACCAAGTTCAGTTGGGCAAACAAAAGTGAAGTCAGCTGGATAGAAGAATACAACAGACCATTTGCCTTTAAAGTTTGCTTCAGAAACTTCAACAAATTGACCGTTATGATATGCAGTAGCTGTGAATGGTTTAACTTCTGTATTAATTAAGCTCATCATTTTCTCCATGACTGAGGTTTATATTTAAACGTAAAATTCTGATTTAGCATAAAGAATTTTATTTTATTGGGGAAATGGTATTTTTGCATGATTAGAATCGGAAAAACTAATAACACTGCAAAAAAAGCCTTAACCACATTTTAGCGTCTATCATTTCAGCGCAATAATATGATCTGAAAATGACAAAAGCCTCTAAATTTGATTTGCATAAGAACATGCAGGTGATTGATAAAAAATTCAAGGGCAAAATGTAAAAAACAACAAATCTAGAAAAAATGAATGGCTTTCGTTATGTTGCAATCCAACGTAAAATAGAGCACATATTGAAAATATTAGGAAATTTTATCTGTGCAGAGTGGTTTAGATGTAAATCAATGGGTTATGGTGCGTGATCGACATCGTTTAAATCGGCTAAGCAAGGGTAAAGAAAAAAATTTAGAGCAGTACCAACAATTATTTGAAAAATCGAATGCTCAAGTTAAAGCTCGAATTGCGCGTTTTCCAAAAATTAAACTGAATCAGGATTTACCTGTAACCCAATATGCTGATCGATTAATTGAAGCGATTCAGCAGCATCAAGTGATTATTGTGGCTGGTGAAACGGGTTCGGGTAAAACGACTCAGTTGCCACAGATTGCCATGTTAGCTGGCCGTGGTGCAACAGGAATGATTGGTCACACTCAGCCTAGACGCTTGGCTGCGCGTAGTGTGTCACAACGAATTGCTGAAGAAGTTGGAGAAAAACTAGGCGAATCGATTGGCTTTAAGGTTCGTTTTAATGAACAGGGCTCAAATGATTCAATTGTGCGGTTAATGACCGACGGTATTTTATTGGCCGAGCTTGGTCATGATCGCTATCTTAATAAATACGATACGATTATTATCGATGAAGCGCATGAACGTTCGCTGAATATCGATTTCATTATGGGCTATCTCAAGCAGATTTTAAAAAAGCGTCCAGACTTAAAGGTCATTGTCACGTCAGCTACTTTGGATGTTAACCGTTTTAGTCGATATTTTTATGATGCCCCGATTTTTGAAGTAGAAGGGCGCAGCTTTCCAGTTGAAGTGCGTTATCGACCAATTTCTGAACTCAGTATTGGCGGAAGTGATGACGATGAATTTGATGATTTTGAAGAAAATTTACCACGCGCTGTGGTTCAAGCGGTAGAAGAATGCTTTGCTGATGCTGAGGAAAAAGGTCATCCAGAACATGCCGATATTCTGATTTTTTCTAGTACTGAACAGGAAATTCGAGAGTTACAGGAAACCTTGCAAAAACATGGGCCACGTCATACTGAAATTTTACCGTTGTATGCGCGTTTGGGCTTGGGTGAACAACAGAAAATTTTTAGTCCAAGTGGCAAAGGCCGACGCATTATCATTGCGACCAACGTCGCTGAAACTGCTTTGACTGTGCCAAATATTCGCTATGTGATTGACAGTGGTTTTGCGCGTATTTCTCGCTATAGCTATCGCTCACGGGTTCAACGCTTACCGATTGAGGCCATTTCTCAAGCAGCGGCAAATCAACGTAAAGGGCGTTGTGGCCGTATTGCACCGGGTGTTTGTATTCGTCTTTATAGTGAAGAAGATTTCCTGAGTCGGCCTGAGTTTACCGAACCCGAAATTAAGCGTACCAATCTGGCTTCAGTTATTTTGCAAATGCAAAGTTTAGGCTTGGGAACGGTTGAAGAGTTTGATTTTATTGAACCGCCTGATCATCGTTTGGTTAATGATGGTCGCAAACTTCTGGTTGAATTAGGCGCCATGAGCGAGCGCAAAAATGAGTTAACCAAAGTCGGGCAAATGATGTCGCGAATGCCGATTGATCCGCGTCTAGCTCGTATGATTGTTGGCGGCTCTCATTTCGGTGTACTCAATGAAATTTTAGTGGTCGTCAGTGCCTTAGCCGTGCAGGATCCACGCGAGCGCCCAGCGGACAAACAAATGCAGGCCGATCAAAAACATGCCTTGTTTCGTGAAGCAGATTCAGACTTTTTGTTTTATTTAAAACTTTGGGATACTGTACAAAATAATCCAGACTTGGCAACGGAAAATAAGCGTCGGCAGTTTGCCCGTCAGCATTTTTTAAGTTGGTTACGTTTACGTGAATGGAAACAAACTCATTCTCAATTGGTGGATTTGGCGCAAAGTATTAAATTGTCATTTAATGATAAAAAGGCCAGTTATGAAAATCTACATCGTGCCTTATTAACAGGTCTATTGTCCTTTGTCGCCAATAAAACGGATGAACGTAATATTTATATGGCTGTACGCCAGCAAAAAGCCAAAGTATTTCCTGCCAGTACCTTACATAAGTCTAATACTCCTTGGGTTATGGCTTTTGAAATGGTCGAAACCTCTCAGGTCTATTTGCGTACATTGGCCAAAATTGATCCAGAATGGATTTTGCTGGCTGCGCGTGACTTGTTGAAATATCATTATTATGAGCCCCATTGGTCGAAAAAAGCAGGCATCGTAAATGCTTATGCTCAAATTTCTTTGTTTGGACTCATTATTGAGCCAAAACGATTAATTAATTTTGAAAAGGTTGATCATCCAGCGGCACGTGAAATCTTTCTCAGAGATGCGTTGACGACAGGTCATCTGGGGATCATGCCGCCATTTTTAAAGCATAATTTACTCAAACTTGAAGAAGTAGAACGGGTTGAAGATAAATTACGCCGCCGTGATTTGGTGGTGGATGAAGAAACCATTTATCAATTTTACGCAGAACGTGTCCCCGCGGACATTGCAAGTCGAAGTAGTTTTGAAGATTGGCGCGCAACTATTGAACCTAAACAGCCGCGTTATTTATTTGTTGAAGATGATGCACTTTGGCAAAGTGATCGTCCAACGACTCAACAATTTCCTGATTATTTACACAATGGAGATTTACGTTTAGCGACCACTTATCGTTTTGACCCGAGTCATGATCAAGATGGGGCAACAGTCAAAATTCCTGTGCAAGCCTTGGCTCAAGTGGACGAAAATTTATGGTCATGGGGAATTCCGGGATGGCGATTGGATTTAATTGAAGCTTTACTTAAAGCTTTACCTAAGGACAAACGTCGTTATCTGGTACCGATTCCTGATACCGCAAAAAAACTCATGCAAAGTGTCGATGCTACACATCTGCACCAGCATATTTTTAAGTTCTTGGCTTTTGCTTTACGTGGTGAACAGATTACTGAAAAAGATTTTTCGTTTGAGCGAATTGATCAATACTTGGTGCCATTTATTGTAGTTGTAGATGAAAAAGGTCGATTCATTGAAAAAGGGCGTGATCTGGCCGAGTTAAAAGCCCGTTGCCGGACTGAAACCCATCGACCCGTGAAACAAATGCAAGGTGAGTTTAAAAACTTCCCTGAAAGTTTTGTTTTTGAAGCCTCGCAAAAAGTGACAGGGGTAATAGTTAAGCAATATCAAGCTTTAGTTCCAGTCAAGGCATTTGCTGAATTAGAGCAAAAAGATGAATCTGGTGTGGTAATTCAGACATTTAATGATCATGCTGAAGCGATCAGACAGCATCGTGAAGGTATTATTCGTTTAGTACACATGCAACTCGGTGATTTGGTCAGACAGTTAAAAAAACAGATTTCTAAACCATTGGCTTTGGCTTATTCTCCTTTAGGGGATAAAGCCAAACTTGAACAAATGTTGGTATATGCGACGTTGCAACTTAGTGTTGAACAACTACCTGTTCATGAAGCTGAATTTCAGCAGTTGTTAGAACATGTTAAGCAAAAGTTTTTAACCTTTGGACAACAAGCGCTTCAGGTGATTTCAGATATTTTTATTCAGTGGCAAAGTATACGTCGCCAATTAATGATGCTAGATGCCGATATTTTTGGTCGCAGTATTGATGATATTGAAGATCAACTGGATTTAATGCAACTCAGTGATTTTGTTTATACCTGTGCGTCAGAGGTTTGGCTTGAATATCCGCGCTATTTAAAAGCATTATTAATGCGTCTGGAACGTTTACCCAATAATTTGCAGCGTGACGAAGCTGCAATTAACGAAATTGATCCGTGGATGGATAAACTGTTTAAGTTTAAACAGCAGGCTCAAATGAAAGATTTATATTTTATGGTTGAGGAATTTAGAATTTCCTTATTTTCTCAACCGATGAAAACCAAGATACCAGTTTCTCCCGCTCGGCTACAAAAACTATGGGAAAAACTGGGAATCAGTTAGAATACTTGCATTCTTAACAAGGAGTTTTACATGGGCATCCGTATTACTGGAACAGGTCTTTTCCACCCGACTGAAACCATTAGCAACGAAGAGCTGGTTGAAAGTCTTAATGCTTATGTGGAACGCTATAATAGTGAAAATGCAGACAAAATAGCAGCAGGTGAGTTGCCAGAACGTCGGGGTTCAAGTGCTGACTTTATTGAAAAGGCCTCTGGCGTTAAGAGTCGTTATGTGGTTGAAAAATCTGGTGTGCTTGATCCAGCGCGTTTGCGTCCACATTTACGTGAACGCAGCGATGATGAGCTTTCATTACAAGCAGAATGGGGCATTATTGCAGCAAAACAAGCAATGCAAAATGCAGGGGTAGGGCCAGAGGATATTGATGTCGTCATTTTGGCATGTTCAAATATGCAACGTGCTTATCCTGCTGTTGCCATTGAAATCCAGTCGGCATTAGGTATTCAAGGTTATGCATATGATATGAACGTCGCATGTTCAGCAGCAACCTTTGGTTTAAAACAAGCTTTTGACGCGATTAAAACAGGTGCGCGCCGTGTACTTTTGGTGAATGTTGAAATTACTTCAGGCCATACGGATTACCGTTCGCGTGACTGTCATTTTATTTTTGGAGATGTCGCTACAGCTTCAATTATTGAAGAGACTGAAACCAAACAAGGTTTTGAAATTTTAGACATTCATTTATTTACTCAGTTCTCAAACAATATTCGCAACAATTTCGGTTTTCTAAATGCCAGTGAAGACACTAGCCGTGACGATAAACAGTTCCGTCAGGATGGTCGAAAAGTCTTTAAGGATGTCTGTCCTTTAGTCGCAAAAATTATTACAGGTCAATTGGAAAAAATGCAAATTCCTGCTGACCATGTTAAACGTTTCTGGTTGCATCAGGCCAATGCCAATATGAATCAACTGGTTGCAAAACTGGTCTTAGGTAAAGAAGCAGAGCCAGAGCGTACTCCGATTATTCTCGATGAATTTGCCAACACTTCATCAGCAGGCGTGATTATTGCTTTGCACCGTACAGGTGATCAGGTTGATGCTGGTGAATACGGCGTCATTTGCTCATTTGGCGCAGGTTATTCAGTGGGTTCACTCATTGTACAAAAACAGAACGCTGCTTAATTTCAATCGCGTTATTTTTGAGACTCCACTTCGGTGGAGTTTTTTTATTTTGATGTGTTTGGATTTATGTAATAACCCGTTGAAAATCGTGTCCGAAAAGTAGATATTAATTCAAAGATCAAGACGCTTTAAAGTTAAGGATTGAGCTGACAAATTCAAATTTCAGGCGGTTTAAAATATCGATGCTGTCATTCAACAATTAACTCAATATGTAATCGTCTAGTACAAGATAAATAGATAAAAAGCAGGTGAAATGATGGAGCATGATAATCAAACGCCAGAAGAACATCAGGGTTATGCAAGAATTGAACCCTATGATCAACCTGCTGGAGGTTGGGGAGCATTACTCAGCGTCGCTCGAAATTTAAAACGTCAGGAAACCTTTAAAAAAGGATCTATTTCTCTTCTTAATATTAATCAGCCAACTGGTTTTGACTGTCCGGGATGTGCATGGCCAGAAAAGAAAAATGCACATGCTTTTAATTTTTGTGAAAATGGCGCAAAGGCCGTTGCCTTTGAAGCAACGAGTAAACGCGTAAGCCCAGAGTTTTTTGCAGCCCATACAGTGAGTTGGTTATCTGAGCAAAGTGATTTCTTTCTCGAAGATGCGGGACGCATTACCGATCCCATGCGTTATGATGTCGTAACCGATAAATACGTTCCAATTAGCTGGGATGAGGCCTTTTTACTCATTGCCAAGCATTTACAGGCGTTGGATGACCCGAATGAAGCAGCTTTTTATACGTCTGGACGTGCCAGTAATGAAGCGGCTTTTTTATATCAGCTTTTTGTTCGCAGTTATGGCACCAATAATTTTCCTGATTGTTCCAATATGTGCCATGAAACGACCAGTGTAGGTTTAAAGGATTCAATTGGTTTAGGTAAAGGGACAGTCACATTGGAGGATTTCGATCAAGCCGATGCTGTTTTCAGTTTTGGACATAATCCGGGCACTAACCATCCTCGAATGCTGGCGACCTTGCGTGAAGTCTCTAAACGTGGTGGAACTATTATTGCCATAAATCCACTTAAAGAGCGTGGTTTAGAGCGTTTTCAGGATCCGCAGGCACCTCTGGAAATGATCACGAATGGCAGTACCCCAATTAGTCGTTATTATTTCCAGCCCAAAGTGGGAGGCGACTATGCCATTATGTTTGGTATGCTCAAACATTTGGTTGAGTGGGATCAAAGCGCTGCGATCAAAGGCCAAGAAAGTGTATTTGACCGCTCTTTTATTGCGATGAATACCCTTGGCTTTAATGAGATGATGGCAGAAATTCAAAATACCTCATGGTCAGAGATTCATCCACATACTGGACTAAGCCCTGAAAATTTAGAAGCATTAGCCAAGCTTTATCTTGAATCGAAACGTGCTATTTTTTGTTGGGGTATGGGAATCACTCAACATCGTCATGGTACAGCCAATGTTCATATGTTGGCCAATCTAATGTTGGCCCGAGGACATATTGGTCGTCCCGGTGCTGGATTGGCACCTATACGCGGTCATAGTAATGTTCAGGGCGACAGAACTATGGGCATTAATGAACTGCCAAGTCCTAAAATGCTGGATAATATTGATCGGGTGTTCGGGATTCAATCTCCACGTGAAAATGGAATGGGCGTGGTGGAAACCATTCAGGCAATGGCGGAAGGTCGAGTTAAAGTCTTTATTGGTTTAGGCGGTAATTTTGCAGTTGCGACCCCTGATACCGAATATACACAGCAAGCATTGCGTACATGTAAATTGACGGTACATATCACTACTAAAATGAATCGAAGTCATTTGGTTTGTGGACAAGATGCACTGATGTTGCCATGTCTGGGACGTACAGAAGTTGATCTTCAAAAGCATGGGCCACAATCGATTTCTGTCGAAGACTCTATGAGTAATGTGCATTTATCGGCAGGACGAAATGAACCTATTTCTTCAGATTTATTGTCTGAACCAGATATTATTGCTCGAATAGCAGAAGCGACTTTGCCAGAAAGCAAAATCAAATGGCGCTGGTATATCGAAAGTTATGATCGTATTCGTGACGCTATTTCCGAAGTGTTTGATGATTTTCATGATTTTAATCAGCGTGTTTATCAACCTGGTGGTTTTCATCTAGAACATCCAGCCAATCAGCATGTCTGGAATACACCAAGTGGCAAAGCACAATTTTTAATTACTCCGATATCTGAAGTTTATGCAGATAAAGAACACCAGTATGCTAATGCTTATACTCAATCTAAAGTTTATACGTTAATGACTACACGCTCGCATGACCAATACAATACGACTTTATATGGTTTAGATGATCGTTATCGTGGGGTATATGGACAGCGCCGTGTGTTATTTATGAATGAGCAGGATATTCAAGCAGCGGGTTTTCAGCCAGATCAATGGGTCGATATCGAAAGTATTTATTCGGATGGTGTAAAGCGGATCGTACATAGTTTCCGTATCGTGCCATATAACATTCCACGGGGTAGCTTGGCCGCTTATTATCCTGAAACTAATCCACTTGTGGCACTGAGTAGTCATGATAAATATGCCAAGATTCCGGCCTCTAAAAGTGTGCCAGTTATTTTGCATGCGGGGCAGGCGCCTGAACATTTTAATCTCGCGGCAGAGGTTAATCCTGAAAAAGCAGATCAAATCATTTCTACAGCGAAAGTGAGTTAGTTCTCTATTCATGTGAAAATGGCGCGTCAAATGCGCCATTTTCTTATAAGGAAAAAGATGATGGATGATATTTTACAATCATCATTAGGTTATGAGCATTTGACCGTTCAACGCTACAGTCAGGGCACCTTTCTGGGACAGCAACAAGATGATGTGGTACAGGAAATTCCAGTAGCGCTGGTTTATAATGAAATTTCACATGCAGTTATGATGGCAACTCCCACTCATCTAGAATTCTTTGCCAAAGGGTTTAGTTTATCTGAGGGTATCTTGCAACATTTGGGTGAACTTTATGCGCTAGATGTTGTAGAAAATGAACTGGGTGTACACGTCGAAATGACAATTTCATCTCGTGCCTTTTCCGCGTTGAAGATGCATCGTCGTGCCATGATAGGGCCGACAGGGTGTGGGCTGTGTGGGATAGAAAGTTTGCAGCAATTGCATCAAGATCTGGAGCCCGTCACCACAAATTTTTTATCTGAGTGGTTAAAGGATATTCCAAATGCAGTTTTACACTTAAACACGCAGCAAAAAATTACTGCATTGACTGGTGGCGCACATGCGGCAGCATGGGTTGTAAAGGGTGAAATTATAATCTTGTTTGAAGATGTAGGCCGGCATAATGCACTGGATAAATTGCTTGGGTATATGGCTCAGCATCAGCTAGATGTAACAACTGGGTTTGTACTCATGACCAGTCGAGCCAGTTATGAGTTAGTACGAAAATGTACTCAACTCAACATAGCACTATTGGCTTGTATTTCAGCACCGACCAGTTTGGCTATTCACATGGCTAAACAATCAGGTTTGGCCTTGGCTGCTTTTTGTCGAGGGCAAGGTTTCGTGTTGTATACTCCATCGTAACGATGATCTTTAGTACAAATCTTTAAATTGAATAAAGAGATTTAACCTGCTTGTTCAGGATCAAGTCGTAACGCTTCATTGGGACAAATCGATTCAATAATACTTTGTACCACTAAAGGGTGCTGTAAATAACCCACAATTTCATGAGGTTTATGTGCAAAAGTAGAAATACCCTGATTAATAATCGAGGGTTGAAAATTGAAAAAACTATGATCAAGTGGGAAAGTGGTTAAATAATCCTCATGTGAATAAAAATTATGCCAATCTCCTTGCAATACGTCTAGTTGTTCAACTGGACGGTTCAGTCTGGATTGTACGACTCGAAAAGCAAGTGGAGAGGCAAGGGTAATAAATCGTCGAATTTTTATTTTCTTTGAAAGTTGTTGTAATAGATTATAAGCGATTACCGTTCCTAGCGAATGCGCCACGATGATGTATTCTTCGTCTTCATCAAAGGACTCAAGTACACGTTTGTGGACATCATTCATAAAGTCTGGATTGGCGAGATATAGATAGACTTCCAGAATATAACGATGCAACATATTTTCATGTAGTTTGGGGAATTTGTTGAGTAGCATTACAAATTCGCGCAATACATGATCTTTTGCTAGATGTGAGAACAAATATAATCGCGACGTAAAAGAGAGCTCTTCATGATGTTTTGCCAGTAGAGGAATTAATTTTTGATCCTGATCAATCTGTTGTGGTTCATGATTTTGCAAATAAGGTAAATGCCAATCCTGCCATGCTTGTGGCATAAAAGCATCTAAAGGCATTTCAAGTTGAGCCAGTGTATGCTGATGGATTAAATCACCATAATACGGAAAAGCCAAGTTTAGATTTTGAAGTGGAATTTGAACATCTAGATTTGTTAAACCAAGCTGAAAAATATTTAACCAATGGTCTTGTAAGCCTTGGGCATTAAAGCTCTGTTGTTGCGCACCGTGTATAAAAATTAGTTTCATTGTCATCGTATCAATTATTCTTATGCTTGATTTGAATGTAGCATTGAGATCTCTGGATATGCCAGCAATCCAAAGAAAAAAAGTGTAGCGATTTGCTACACTTTTGCTAGAAAAATGAAGTTAATAGAGTTTAATTCTTGGGATTACGGTAAAATATAAAATGGCTGAGATAGCATAGTGCAATAAAAATAAGACAGCCAATAAAGCCTGCGAGCATTTCAGGATCTGCTGCCATACTTAAACAAGTAATTAGACAAAATAAGAAGCCTAAAATTGGGACGATTGGGAAAAGCGGAGCTGCAAATTTTAAATCCTGAACAGTATGCCCTGTTTTATACCATTGCCTTCTAAAATTAAACTGGCTTAAACAAATACTCATCCAAACCACGACCATGGTAAATGCAGCCACACCTAATAAATTTTTGAAAATAGTTTCAGGGGCGAATTGTTCAGATAATAATCCTGGAAGTGCACCAAACATAGTGACAATCAATGCAATTATCGGGGTACCACTTTTAGTAAGCGTGGAAAAAACACGTGGTAAATGTTGTTGTGAGGAAAGTGACCACATCATTCGTGATGCAGCATATAAACCTGAATTTGCCGCTGAGAGTAATGCGGTAATAATTACAAAACGAATAATATCATCAGCATAAGGGATACCAATATAATTGAATACCGTGACAAACGGACTATTACTTACACTATGGCTACCTAAGCCTGCCTGTTCAAATGGCAATAATGCACTAATGACAACGATGGTGCCGACAAAGAAAATTAGTAATCGCCAGATCGCGGCATTAATCGCTTTAGGTACATTATCCGCAGGATTCTTGGTTTCTCCTGCCGCAACTCCAATGAGTTCTGTACCAGAAAAAGCAAAATTCACAATGAGCATGGTTGCAAAAATTGGCATAAGTCCTTGAGGGAACCAGCCTTGTGCTGTCAAATTACTAAATAGGGGGGCTGTTTCAGAGCCATGAAAGGAAATTAGGCCCACGATAGCCATTAAGCCTAATATAATGAAACTGATCACTGTGATAACTTTAACTAATGATAGCCAGAACTCAGACTCAGCAAAAATTTTAGTTGAACTTAGATTGAGTATAAAAATTGTTGCTGCAAAAATAAGAGTCCAGATCCACATCGAAATATGAGGAAACCATTCCTGCATGAGTAGAGCCGCAGCAGTAAACTCTGTTCCTAATGTAGCCGTCCATGTTAGCCAGTATAACCAAGACACCATGTAGCCACTAGCGGGCCCAATATATTTGGCAGCATATGCCCCAAAAGATCCAGAAACTGGCATGTGAACAGCTAATTCACCCAAGCACAACATCACCATATAGGCGATCAGTCCACCGAGTATATAGGCAAGGATTGCTCCAATAGGACCTGTTTGTGAAATCACTTCACCTGAGCCTAAAAAAAGGCCTGTACCAATTGCACCGCCCAAAGAAAGCATGACCAAATGGCGCGTACTCATTGCCCGTTTTAAAGGTGCAGAATCATTGGATGAGGCTATATTTGAAGATTCAGATGGTTGCATACACAACGTCACGATCAAAATGGAGAAGCGCGCTATTGTAGAGAAAAATTAAAAATGTGCAATCTGGAGGCAGACAAACAATAGCCAATAAATACAAGAGAAATAGAAAAGAATTTTAAAATATGGCGTCCCTACGGGGATTCGAACCCCGGTTACCGCCGTGAAAGGGCGATGTCCTAGGCCTCTAGACGATAGGGACGTTTCAGAGGTGGGCGTATATTAGGTTTATTTAATAAATGTGTCAAATAATTTCATGCACAAGCGCAGAAGATTAAATTTAAGTGATTAAAATTAAAGCATAATATATGGATATGAGGGAACTTTAAAAGCTAAGTTGTTCATTTGGAATAGTCATTTCAAGAATCCTTTTTAATACATCGGGATGCCGTAAATATCCTGCTATTTCATGTGGATGGTCGACTGTAGTGGAAATTTCTTGGTTGATGATAGGTGGAGTGAAATTAAACGGTGTTGCATTTAATGGAAAAGCAGTAAGAAAATCATCTTTTGAATAAAAATTAAACCAGTCGCCTTGCAGGTTCTTAGGGCGAGAAATTGGGTGGGTAATTTTTTCCTGAATAATACGAAAGGCCAGAGGCGAAGCTAAAGTTATAAATCGTTTTATTTTTATAGGATATTGGATTTGCTGTAATAAATTATAGGCAATCACGGAGCCCAAGGAATGACCAATAACGATAAGTTCTTCATCTTTTTTGATTTTCTTTAGGATACGCAAATGAACATCTTGCATAAATTTAGTATTGGACAAATAACAATACATTTCTACTAGAAACTCATGAATCAAGCTTTCATGAAGTTTTGGAAAATGATCCAATAAAATCATAAATTCTCTAAGGGTCTTATCTTTAATTAGAAATGCTTCTTCGTATAAACGTGAACGTAGTGAAGCTTCCTGAGTGGAAAGCGGTGGAATGGAATACTCTTTATGTTCTTGTACGGGTTGAGGGGTTTTATATAAATGTAGCGGAAAATGTAAATGCATGAATGTTTTTGGCAAAAAAGCTTCTAAATCAAGCGTATTACTTAAGTGGCTTTGGGTAAGTAAATCTCCATAAAATGGAAAACTTAAATGTGTAGTTTCAGCATTATAAGGTAAATGCGTCAACGAAAGCCCTTGTTTAAAAATGTTTAACCAGCGCTGCCTAAGTGATTGGGCTGTATAGTGTTGTTGATTCATACCATGAATAAAAAGAATATTCATAAATGACCTATAAAAATTTTAAGATGAAGATCAATGCAACAAACATCATATGAATTCTAATTTACATGATTTGTTCTGAATAAAAAATGAAGAGATGTAATGTTTAATTTGTTTGTTGTTTACACTATTGGTTTTATTTTGAAAATATAATGTCTCTATACGGGCGAACACCACTACCGCTTTGAAAAAAAGTGCTGTTTCTAGCCTTTCGGCGATAGGGATGTGGAAGAGGGCGGTATCTTAAGAATCCGCCGGCAAAGTGTCTAGTAAATAGGGGGCGAGTTTGTTCAAAATATAACAAAACAGTTCAGCTGTCTTCTGCGTGTCATACAAAGCCGAATGGGCTTCTTTACCGTCAAACTCAATCCCAGCTTGTATACAAGCTTTTGCCAAAACAGTCTGACCAAACATAACAGCACTTAAAGTCACCGTATCAAACACGGAGAAGCTATGAAATGGATTTTGATTTTTGGTTGATGTACGTGCAATCGCTGCTTGTAAAAAACCAAGATCAAAATGAGCATTATGACCCACCAACACTGCATGAGTACAATGCTGTTGGCGACGAACATCATTGATCGATTTAAAAATACGGCGCAAAGCTGTTTTTTCATCTTCAGCCATAGCTACACGCATCGGATTAAAAGGGTCAATGCCAATAAAATCCAGAGATCTTCTGTCTAGATTCGCTCCTTCAAATGGATTGATATGAGCATGATACGCTTCGCCCGGTACAAAATCTCCAGCCTCATTATAAATGATGGGAATACATGCAATTTCGAGTAAAGCATCTGTTTGTGAATTAAAACCTGCTGTCTCAACATCGACCACAACAGGTAAGAAACCACGGAAACGCTGTCCTATAAGAGGTTGAGCGTTGATTTGTTGGTTCACACTTTCCTCCATTGAAGAGTTTTACCTGCATACAGTGGAATAATCTTTTCACCATCTAAATATTCCAGTTGTTCTGGAATGGTATGTTCTTCTTTGACCAGCGTAATAGTAGATGTATTACGCGGTAAACCATAAAAATCAGCCCCAAAGTGACTGGCAAAACCCTCAAGTCGCTCAAGTTTACCCACTTGATCAAAGGCTTGTGCATACAGTTCAATTGCTGTCGGTGCACTATAACAGCCAGCGCAACCACATGCATTTTCTTTTGCATTTTTAGAATGCGGTGCGCTATCGGTACCTAAAAAGAATTTAGGATTGCCACTTGTAGCGACTTCAATCAGCGTTTGTTGGTGAGTTTGACGTTTTAAAATGGGTAAGCAATAAAAATGCGGTTTAATTCCACCGACCAGCATATCATTCCGATTAAATAACAAATGCTGTGGGGTAATAGTCGCTGCAACGTTGCGATCATGTTCAAGCACAAAATGAGCAGCTTCACTGGTCGTAATGTGTTCTAGTACCAGTTTAAGTTTTGGAAATTGTTTTAATAATGGCGATAACACTTCGTCAAGAAAGCGTTTTTCACGATCAAAGATATCAACGTGATTGTGAGTGACTTCACCGTGTAGTAACAATGGAACCTGATGTTCTTCCAGTTGTTCAATCACAGCATACACTTTACGTATATCGCTGACACCATTGTCTGAATTAGTGGTGGCGCCCGCTGGATACAGTTTAATCGCGTTTACATGTTCAGAAGCTTTAATTTTACGGACTTCATCAGGAGGTGTATGATCAGTAAAATACAATACCATACGCGGATCAAAGTTTATTCCTTCAGGTACATACGCCATAATGCGTTCGCGATAAGCATTAGCCTCTTCGACCGTTTTTACGGGCGGAACCAAATTAGGCATACAGATTGCGCGGGCGAATTGTCGAGCTAAATCGGGAACAGTACGTTGTAGGGCTAAACCATCACGTAAATGAGCATGCCAGTCATCGGGCTGAAGAAGAGTAATAGTATCCAAGGCGATTCAAACTGAAAAATAAAACCGATGATAATCCATATACGCTCAAAATGGTAACCAGTTTTACGGATAAAAACTTAAAACAGTTTGATAAAATTCAAAATAATTGTGCTATTTTTATTCAAATAAGGATAAATTCTTGCAGGGTGTAATGGATTACAAATACAACCTTGACGAGCTTCATAGGACAAAAGAAGAAATTGAACAACTTTCACATGTACGTGAAAAACATACCAATCGTGCTTTACCCAAGGTCTTGGAAAAGCAGTTCTGGAAGATGCATATTGAACGTACACGATTGAATACCATTCAATTTTTTTGGAGTGGCCTCGTCACCTACATTATTTTTATGCTGTTCACTGTTCCTGGCGATTATATGGTCATCGAGGAGCAGTATTTTGTTTCGGATTTCACACGTTGTATTTTGAGTGTGGTCAATGGTGCAGTATGTTTGCTAACCTATTTTGCCTTTGCCAAAACGCCATCTTTAAAACCCTACTTTTATAAAGTAGTTTGTGTCATCGTACTTTGGGCAATTGTTTTGACTTCAATTTTGATGATGACAGTTCAAAGTGAAGCGCTCAAAAATCAGGCTATGCTGTTGATTTCATTTATTTATATGCTGGGTTTTATTTTAAGTGGCTTAAAACCTTTTCATATGATGATGGTAGGAATGGTTTCAGCCCTTATCACTTTGGCTTGGCTTTCAATTTTTAATATTCATTTTCATCTTGTCATTTTAACCAGAGCGTTGATTGGAAGTTGTTTATTAGGATTCGCGATTAGTTCAATGTTGGTATCTAAGGAGCGGATGTTATTTTTAAATGCGAAACTGGCTGAAATTAATGAAAATATTCAAAGAATTCATGCTTCTGAATTCTTGCATCTGAGTCAGCACGATGGATTGACCCAACTTTCCAACCGCAGGACGTTTGATGAAATGCTGGATGTGTTCTATTTACAGGCGCGAAGGGACAATAGCTCGCTAGGAATTTTATTTATCGATATCGATTTTTTCAAAAACTATAATGATTTTTATGGTCATCAAATGGGAGACCATGTGATTGCTAGTTTGGCAAAAGCGATTAAAAACTCGATTCGACATATGGATTTTGTGGCCCGCTATGGTGGAGAAGAATTCGTAGTGCTATTACCAGAAACCGACGCGCAAGGGGCTTATGCAGTGGCATCCAATATTTATAAATCTATCGAAAAACTTGAAATTCCTCATGAAAAGTCATTAATTTCTCATCAAATCACTATTAGCTTGGGCATTACCGTTTATCGGGGAGAGGCCAACATCGATCAACAAGAGTTACTTTCTTATGCTGACCAAGCTTTATATCGTGCTAAAAAATTAGGACGTAATCAGATTTATTATCATTCTTTACGCGGCAATAAAATTTAACCAATAAAAACCAGTCTTTAAGACTGGTTTTTTATGAACATACATCAGGGCGTTAAATATTTTTCGATATATTCTTCACGTATCGCTGCACGTTCTTCCAAGGGAGCTTTTTGCATACGTTTACGTAAATCATTACGCTCCTGAGTGCTCATTTTTTGCCAAGCATCCCGCATTTTTTCCTTTTCTTGTTCAGGTAGCTGAGTAAACCAGTCCATCCGTTGTTGCAAATCAACGTTCTGATCTTTTGGTGCATCTTTTAAAGATTCATACCGTTTGATCAAGGCCCGTTGTTCATTTTCAGACAAGGTGTTCCATGTTTCATTTACCTGAGTATCTGCACTTTTTGAAAATATCCAAAAGCGCTCAAATCCAGCAAAACTGGTTTGTAAAAAACCGAGCGCACAGAGTGCCAGAGCTATTTTTTTAGCTACCATGGGAAACTCTGTCCTCACCTAAAACGCTCAGCATTTCCAGATCTTCCACCATTTGTGGAGAAAGTTTTGGACTTGCAATCACCTGATTCTGTGGTTGATCCGAAGCATCAAAGTTATTCGGCAAGATCACAAACCCAGTAATAGCCGCAGCAAGAGCAAAACCTGACATTCTCCATATATTATAAAAAGAACGTGGTTCTCGCTTGATCGTATCCAAAACGTTGGCTATGACCAGAGGTTTATGCTTATGGTGACGTGCAAGTCCATCAAGCTTGGACGTTACCTGCTTGGTAAAATCATCTCGATTCATCTGATGAACCTCCCAAAGATGGATTTAAATGAGCTAAAGCAGTACGAAGCCCCTGAATGGCACGATGGTAATGAGTTTTTACACTCCCTTCGCTACAATTCATAATCTGTGCAGTTGTTTGTGTATCAAAACCTTCCCATGCACGTAACATAAATGCTTGCTGCTGACGTAGGGGAAGTTCTGCGATGGCTTCCTGAATTTCTTCAATGGTGACTTCTTGACTTAAAAAATCAGAAGGATTGAGTGTTGTTTCATCAACGATCTCAATAACTTCATCATTATCACTGTCTAGACTCACCTTTTTAAAAAAAGAAAAAGGGTTAGAACGGCGTGCTTCTTTGCGTCGCCAGTCCTGCAATTTATTATTTAAAATCGTATAGAACAGGGGATACCATTCATCTAGGGTTTTGTCGGCATAAGATTTATGCAGTGATATAAAGGCTTCTTGCACTAAATCCATGGCAACCCCTTGTTGCCCTTGTGTAGCACTTTCCATCATAACAAGCGCGCGTCCTGTGACTTCGTTCATAAAAAGCTTCAGGCGATGTTCAGCCGTATTCTCATGAACACTATCAACTCTAGATCCAGACTGCTTTGGCGCTAAGTCCATAGAAATGGAAAATCCTGTCATTCGATCCCCATTCTTCCTTTTTACAGTTACCTACTTATATAACGCTAAAAAGAAAGAATAGGTTGACAATATAAGATGTTATTTTTGCTAGTTTAAATGATTTTTCCAAATGATCGAGTGGCTTTAATATAAATTAACGTTTTTATATTCGTTGACGCACCATTTCAAAGAAGCAAATTGAACCTGCAATCGCCACATTTAGTGACTCTTGCCCCCCCGGTTGAGGAATGCTCACAGCCTTTGCATGAGCCAAGGCATAATCAGAAACCCCTTGACCTTCATTGCCCAGAATCCAGACACAAGGTGCAGTCAAATCTTGTGAATACAGGCTAGTTGAGCGGTGTGAACTTGTGACAAATACGGGAATCTGGAACTGATCAAGTAGGGTTTCGAGTTCAATATTTTCATAGGTATGTAGACTAAAATGGGCACCCATTCCTGCACGTAAAACGCGAGGTGACCATAGTGACGCTGATCCTTTGGTACAAATAATTTGTTTAATATTGGCAGCAGCAGCGGAGCGTAAAAGAGTGCCAACATTCCCTGGATCTTGAATATTTTCCAAGATAAGTGTGTCTGCCTTAAAATCTAATGCTTTGCTACTTTGTGGTAAATCAATGATTGCCAAGCAAGCCAGACTGGTTCCAAGTGTACTGATATCTTTATATAAAGATTCACTAATAACAAAAACAGCGCCTGTATATTGTTCAATAATGGCTTGTAAGTCTGGATGCTCTAAAGCTGCTTCAGTGGTAAAAAGTGAAGTAAGTTTACCTTTTTCCTGTAACCATGACAGGCACAGATGAGTCCCTTCAAGCACCGTTTGACGTTGTTTTTTTCGGTAAGCTTGTTGCTCAATCAGACTGCGCAAATGCTTAATTTTAGCGTTGTCTTTAGATTCAAGGAAAATAATGGACATAAAAGAAAATCCACGATGATGCTGTGATGCATCATCGTTATAAAGAGTGATTAATGATAACTGGTAACACGTTCGACTTCATTTTTGGAGCCGATGATCACCGGTACACGTTGATGTAATTCAGTGGGTTGAATCTCTAAAATACGCACACGACCTGTCGTAGATGAGCCGCCAGCCTGTTCAATAAGCATACTCATCGGGTTTGCCTCATACATTAAACGTAAACGACCGGCTTTTTTCGGATCTTTTAAATCGTATGGATAAAGGAAAATACCGCCACGACATAAAATTCGATGAATATCTCCAACCATACAAGCCACCCAGCGCATATTAAAGTCTTTAGCACGAACTGAGGTTTTACCTGCAAGAAGTTCATCAATGTAACGTTTTACAGGTTGTTCCCAATGACGCTGGTTAGAAGCATTGATTGCAAATTCTTGAGTATCTTGACTTACCTCGACTTGATCAGCCGTCAGAATGAATTGCTGACTTTCTGGATCAAAAGTAAAGAATGCAACTCCGTTACCCACAGTCAACGCCAGCATAGTAGATGGGCCATACAAAACATAACCTGCTGCAACTTGTTCAGTTCCAGCTTGCATGAAATCCGTCGCCTGAGTGACTGTATTTTTTGCAGGCAAAATAGAGAAGATCGTACCGACACACATGTTAATGTCAATATTGCTTGAACCATCAAGTGGATCGAATAAAACTAGATATTTGCCATTTTCCTGAGCAGGAGTAAAGTCATCTAGTTCTTCAGACGCCAAACCACCCACATGTGGATGTACTTTTAATGCATCGATTAAATAGTCATTTGAGATGACATCTAACTTTTTCTGGGTTTCACCTTGAACATTTTCATTACCTGCGCTGCCCAAAATTCCTGCTAAAGCACCTTTTTGTAGTGCCTGATCAATGGTATTACAGGTACTAGCAATGGTTTCAATCACTTGAGCAAGTTCAGGTGTCAAATGGCCTGATTGTTGTTGTAAATATTGCGTCAAATTCAGGTTTGACATACAGGAAAACTCCAAAATCAAAAGGGATTGTTTAGAAATGGCTATAGTGTAGATGAGATCGATCTAAAAGAAAAATTATATGACTTTATTTGTTGCGATTTTATGCTTGCAAGTGTTGGGCAACGTGCTATGTTGAATATCAATAAGGATGTAAAAAACAGTATGAGAGGAGACTAGGCATGACGACCAAAACTTTCGGTGCGATGCCAACCCCAAATGAACCGATTAGTCTCGACGAAATTTCAAAAGAGTCTGTAGATGAAGCGTGGAAGGGGTATGAAGCTAAACCTGAATATAAAGAGTTTAATAAACACGATTTGATTGAATCCATGCATCCGCCTCAGGCAGAGCAGGAACAGCAAACCTCTTAAATTCCCAGAAAAAATCGCTTAAAGTTTGAGACTTTAAGCGATTTTTTGCAGCATAATTTCTGCTTATTTCAATAAAGGTGGAACGGCTTCGTAGTTAATTTCTACACGACGGTTTTCTTTCCATGCTGCTTCATCATGACCCGGATTCACTGGCATTTCTTTACCATAGCTTACCGCTTCTAATTGTTGTGGATTTACACCATTGGTGATTAGGAAGCTTTGAACAGCTTTGGCACGACGCTCACCCAACGCCATGTTGTATTCACGTGTACCACGCTCATCAGTATGTCCAGTCAGTGCAACGCGAGAGTTCGCATTTGCCATGAGAAACTGTGCGTGAGCCTGTAGCGTTTGATAATCTTCAGAAGATAAATCACTACTGTCATAATCGAAGTGAACGACGCGTTTTGCCAATGCGGCACGGTTCGCAGCAGTCACCCCTTTAGATGATGCACCTGTTAAGTTTTGCGCACTTAATGCAGCGTCATCACTCAGACCTGAAGTATTTACTGTGCCAGCACTAGTTGGATTATTCCCTGTCTGAACTTCGGCAGCAGGTTTGCGGCTAGCACAGCCAGTCATTATTACAGCAGTGGCTAATACAGGTAAAATGAATAGTTTAACGGCATTCATTGTGATCTCCATGTAATTCAGTTACAAATAAAAATGTTTAATGGTTATTTGGGTGCCCAAGCTGGTTCACGAACTTCACCTTGTTCACTAGGTAAATTCATGCGGAAACGTCCATCTGTTGACATGACAGAGAGCAAACCTTGATTACCTTCACGGGTGGCGTAAACGACCATTTGACCATTTGGCGAAAAACTTGGTGATTCATCCAGACTGGTTGGCGTTAAAATATTCACAATACCCGTTGAAATATTCATAATCGCAACTTTGTAATTGCTACCAGATGGGCGATGGACCAATGCAATATTTTTTCCATCTGCACTCAAAGTTCCTCGTGCATTAAACGCACCGCGGAATGTAATACGGTTTACTGAGGCATCATCAAAGCTATAACGATAAATCTGAGCAGAACCACCACGGTCTGAGGTAAAGATAAAGGATTTACCATCCGGGGCATAGCGAGCTTCTGTATCAATCGCACTGTCATTGGTCATGCGTTGTAATTGGCGGGTTTCCAGATTCATTTGATAGACTTCTGGATTGCCGTGCATAGATGCAGTAAATAGCATAGATTTGCCGTCGGGCGAGAAACTTGGGGCGCCGTTTAGACCTTTAAAGCTTGCTAAAACTTCACGCTGACCCGTAGCCAAATCCTGTAAATAAATTGCTGGACGTTTGGTTTCAAATGAAACATAAGCGATTTTTTTCGCGTCAGGTGTCCATGCAGGTGAAAGAATAGGATCACGAGAAGACAATACGGTTTTCGGTTGTTCGCCGTCAGTATCTGCAATTTGTAAGGTGTAACGTTGCTCAGGCGTAGCGGGGTTACGCAACACATAGGCAATACGACCACTAAAGTCACCCTGAATGCCTGTTAATGCCTGATAAATCGCATCACTGATCATGTGGGCAGCCTGACGGACACGCGAATTAGGTACAGTCAGAAGCTCATTGAGCAAAAATTGCTTTTTTTGTACATCATAAAGCTGGTAATGCACTTCAAAACTATTGTTGGCAGCAGGTTTAATATTTCCTACCACTACATACGGAATACCTGCAGCTTGCCATGCATCCGTTTGAATCTGGTCAATTCCACCAGTGACAGGTAGATTATTTGAGGCACTGGTAAAACGCCCTGAGCGATTTAAATCATTTTCGACAATAGGATAAATGGATTGATCATTGGCAAAGGGAACAATCGCGATTTTAGGGGCTTGTTCGGGTGCCTTCGCAATTTCAAGATGTAATTGCGCAAATGCTTGGGGAACAAAAGCTGAACTCAGTGCAGTAATGATGGCGATTGATAATAGATGTTTGCGATTCATATCCATAGTCGTATTGTGAGTGCGGTTCATTTTTGTGGAATAAAAGTATTTAGCATAGTTACAGGGTTAAAATCCATTTAAACCATGTAATTATGACCAAAATATTATTTAGCAGTAAAAGTTGAAGTAAAGCTTCTTGCTTCACGACGTGCATCTGGATCAGAAGGCATAGGGTAAGGTGCGGCTGCTCGAACAGCAGCTTCAACACTGGCTTTTATATCTGGATCACTTGCATTCACAATCACGGATGCAACTGCGCCGCTATCAGTCAAGGTGACACGAGCAGTTGCTTTTTTGCCAGATGATCCCATTGGAATATCCCAAGTGCGATGGATCTTTTGTTCAAAATCACGTTTTGCTGTTGATGCAATTTTTTTAGCATCGGCTTTTTTCTGCGCAGCCTCTTCAGCAGCTTGCTTGGCAGCCGAGGCTTTTGCTTCGGCATCTGCCTCAGCCTTTCGTTTGGCATCAGCTTCTGCTTTAGCCTTTGCATCTGCCTGCTGTTTTGCTTTGGCTGCCGCATCTGCTTTGGCTTTTGCCTCAGCTTGTTGTTTTGCCTTTTCTGCTGCATCCGCTTTGGCTTTTGCCTCGGCTTGTTGTTTTGCCTTGGCTGCCGCATCCGCTTTGGCTTTTGCCTCGGCTTGCTGTTTTGCCTTTTCTGCTGCATCCGCTTTGGCTTTTGCCTCGGCCTGCTGTTTTGCCTTTTCTGCTGCATCGGCTTTGGCTTTTGCCTCGGCCTGCTGTTTTGCTTTGGCATCAGCTTCTGCTTTGGCTTTTGCCTCAGCTTGCTGTTTTGCCTTGGCTGCTGCATCCGCTTTAGCTTTTGTATCGGCTTGTTGTTTTGCCTTTTCTGCATCTGCTTTGGCTTTTGCATCGGCCTGCTGTTTTGCTTTGGCTGCTGCATCCGCTTTGGCTTTTGTATCGGCTTGTTGCTTTGCCTTTTCTGCTGCATCCGCTTTGGCTTTTGCATCGGCTTGTTGTTTTGCCTTTTCTGCTGCATCCGCTTTGGCTTTTTCAACCGCATCAGTAGGAGTGGTCACAGGAACAGGCGGAGGGCTGCTAGGTACAATTGGAGCAGTGGGTTCTGGTTCTTGTGTGGTTTGAATTTGTTCAGTCACTTGGGTGCTAGTGGTTTCGGCTTCCTGTACCGGGATCGTCAAATCTGCAGGATTAACTAATACTGTCGTAATCTTTTTTGGTGGTTCAGGCGGTTTACTTAAACCTAAATAAAGTAAGCCCACAATGGCGATGGCATGTACGCCAAGCGTAAAACCCAGTGCAATTGCTTTTTCCTGAAAAGGTGGCTTTTGAAAATTCTTCATAACTTACTTTAATGGCTCAGTGAGTAGACCAACTTGGGTTAAACCAGCTTCCTGTAGGCTTGACATTAAAGAAACCACATCACCGTATGGTCTAGTTTTTTCACCATTGACCAATACTGTTATTTTTTGGTTGCTTTCATCTGCCTGAGTTTGGGCATCACCTAAAATTTCTTTTAACTGAGATAATGAAACGTGTTCATTTTTATGATCTTTATATTGCAAATAAATATTGCCATCTTGTCCTAATGTGACAATAGCAGGTTCTTTAGTTTCAATCGGAGTATTTGTCGCTTGTGGTAAATCAACTTTGATACCACTAGTAATCATAGGCGCTGTTACCATGAAAATCACCAGTAATACGAGCATCACATCGATATACGGCACGACATTCATATCACTTTTTAATGGTTTTTTGATACGCTCAAAGCGTCCTGAACGCTGAATGGCCATTAAACTTCTTCCTGTGTAGAACCCACAGACTGACGTTGTAATAATGCCACCATTTCTTCAGAAAAAAGTGCACGATCCGAGTAAATCGCTTCACCTTTAGCCGTATAGTGGTTAAAAGCAAGAACCGCAGGAATGGCAGCAAATAAACCAATTGCAGTTGCAATCAAAGCTTCGGCAATACCAGGTGCAACAGTGGCAAGCGTAACCTGATCAACATCAGCCAAGCCAATAAATGCATTCATAATACCCCAGACAGTTCCGAATAAACCGACATAAGGTGCCACGGAACCAATACTTGCTAATGCACCAAGACCTCGTTCAAGCAGGCTTTGATCACGGCTTAAACCCACACGTAAAATGCGTTCAGTTCCTTCGAGCGTCTGACTGGCAGTTGCGTGACGTTTTTTGAGTTTAAAAAACTCACCTAAACCTTGATAGAAGATATCTTCAAGGCCATGGCGTTTAGAATTAAGCTGGGCATTATTGTAAAGGGTGTTCAGTTCGGCACCTGACCAGAATATTTTTTGGAAATGCTCATCCTGTTGGGCCGCTTTTTTATAACCCATATGCAACTTGGCGATCAGATACCAGCTATAAATTGATGCCAGCAGTAGCAAAAGCATGACTGCCTGAACGACGGGACTTGCCTGTAAAATAAGATCAGAAATATGTAGAGATGATTGGATCTGTGTTGCCATAGTTACATGTGCCAAAGTATGTTTTTTTACTCTTATTCAAGTTCTTGTAGAATAAGATTACGAATTTCATCAGGGAGTCGGCGTGGTCGCATTTCTGTGTTTAAACAGGCTAGTTCAACCTCGCCAGAAGCAAGCATGATTTCACCACGATAAATATTTTGTTGCAATACAAATGACGAAGCTTTACATGAAACTACACTCGCTGTAACAGTAATCATATCGTCCATCATAATCGGTCGCATGTATTTTAATGCGATTTTATGTACGACAAAATTATAATCTTTTTGATGCCAATAATGATCGATGCCAGAAGCACGCAGCCATTCTGTACGAGTCCGTTCCATAAAGCGAATATGATTGGCATGATAAACGATACCTCCAGCATCTGTATCTTCAATATATACGCGAATTTTGAACTCAAAAAGATTAGCCATGATAGATATCCGTACTAAGGTATAAACAATAACAGGTGAGCAGGGAGTGCCAGATTTTTATCGGCTAAGACACTCTTACTTAATGCTCTTAAACGCGTGGAAGTTTAGCATAATGACTATTTCGTCAAATGGCACAAGCTTTCAATCTCACCCTCAACTATTGATTTGATTAAGCTCTAGAGTCATATGGGCTTAATCAGAAGGCGTATAGTCTAAAAAACTACTTTTGGTAATGCCTGATTTCAGAGATTAAATAGCTAAAACCTTGGATTTTGAGTGTCCTTAATCACCACATAGCTGTTCGCCTTGCGCATGAGGAATATATTCTGTAAGGAGCGTTGCTTTTTTTAACACTTTTACTCACAGCCTAGCTGTTCGCCTTGCGCAGCTAAAAAGCGTTGCTTTTTTTAACGCTGCTCAGGTGGGGTCATTCCAAATTGCATATAAGCTTGATTGGTGGCAATACGTCCACGTGCGGTACGCATCACGTAACCTTGCTGGATCAAATAGGGTTCAATTACATCTTCTAAAGTTCCGCTATCTTCGGCCATAGCTGCGGCAAGGGCTTCAACGCCTGCAGGCCCTCCTTCAAAACGTTCTAGAAGCATACTGAGATAGCGCCGATCAAGGGTATCCAGGCCAGATTTATCTACGTTAAGCATATCTAGGGCACGTTGAGCCATGTCCTGAGTAACTTCGCCTGTACCTTTAACTTGTGCATAGTCACGCACACGGCGTAATAAACGGTTGGCGATACGTGGTGTACCTCGTGAACGTCGAGCAATTTCCTCGGAACCTGTTCGAGTAATAGGCACATCCATTAAATTTGCAGTACGAGTGACAATATGGGTTAAATCTTCGACAGAATAAAACTCCAGACGTTGCACAATTCCAAAACGGTCACGCAACGGTGAGGTAAGTAATCCAGCTCGAGTGGTTGCAGCAACTAGTGTAAAAGGGGGTAAGTCCAATTTAATCGAACGTGCTGCCGGGCCTTCACCAATCATGATATCGAGTTGGTAGTCTTCCATGGCAGGATATAAAATTTCTTCAATGACAGGCGAAAGACGATGAATTTCATCGATAAATAACACATCGCCTTCTTCCAGATTGGTCAGCATTGCGGCTAGGTCACCTGCGCGTTCCAGAACTGGACCAGATGTAGATTTTAAATTTCCTCCCATTTCTCGGGCAATAATATTGGCAAGTGTGGTTTTACCTAGTCCCGGTGGGCCAAAAATCAGAGTGTGATCTAGCGCTTCGCCACGGCCACGTGCAGCACCAATGAAAATTTCCATTTGCTCGCGTACTACTGGCTGACCAATATAGTCTGCCAATGACGTTGGCCGAATGGCACGATCAAATTGATCTTCTGGTTTTTCTTTGCCACTAATTAAACGGTCATGCATGATTGGTTACTTCATCATTGATTTAAGTGCAGCACGAATTAAGTCTGCGGCTTCAGTGTGATCAGCCTTGACCGCAGCCACGGCTTTTTGTGCCTCGATTGGCTTATAACCCAATGATTGTAATGCTGCTTCAGCTTCAGCGATTGGGGAATTCGATACAAACTGAATTTGTGCACTACTATTGTTTGAGGCCGATGTGGTTTGGCCAGCAAGGGCTTTAAAACGATCACGTAGTTCAATCATCAAACGTTCAGCCGTTTTTTTACCCACGCCAGGAACTTTGACTAAGGTATTAATGTCATCATGTTCAATGGTCTGAATTAAAAGCTCAACGCTTAATGTCGATAAAATTCCCAGCGCCATTTTCGGACCAACTCCATTGACTTTAAGCAGGGTACGGAAAATAGTTTTTTCCTGAGCCTCTAAAAAACCATAAAGTTGCTGTGCATCTTCACGAACCACCAAATGTGTCCATAAGGTCGCTTTCTGGCCTTTTTGTAATTGGCAAAATGTCGAAAGCGGAGTATCTATTTCATAGCCTACACCATTGACATTAAGGAGTACCGTCGGTGCTTCAAGTGCAAACACTTCACCAATTAAACAACCAATCATTGAATATTTCATTCCTAAAATAATATAAAATTATATGTCTGAAACTGTGCAGACATTACATAAAACTTTCGCGTCGACCCTGTAATACTTGTGCTAGGTCATAAGCTTGATGATCTGAAAATTTGCTGATTATATCCAGTATTTGCATGATGTTCTGGTAGTGATTGTCCTGAAAATTGGCACCAAACTGTTGCAAAATAGACATTAGTCGCTTTTCTTTGAAACTTAAGGTTTTTTGCGGTACGGACAGTGGAATAAACGCATCCAGAATTGATTGCAAACTACTATGCGCAATAATTTCCAGATCTGACTTTTGCCGATGTTCAAAAATTTTATTTCGCGCTAGATCTTTGGCTTTTTCTATTCCAATACCAATATCCGCAGGACAATATTGTAATAAGGTTCCTTCAAGCTGTCCCGATAATATTTCAATATGGTGTCGTGCAAAGGCGCTGGAAACCTCAGCAACTAGACGTTTCATGACTCGACCACGTAATGCTGCGATTTTTTGTTGCCATGTGGTATTGCTTTGCCCTAACTCTTCTGGAATTCCATAATCTGCAATGAGATTTAGAAAAATGGGTTCAACTTCATCATAGGTCAACATATTTAAAATAATGCCATCTTCCAGATCAATCAGGGCATAGCACATGTCATCTGCGGCTTCGAGCAGATAAGTCAAAGGGTGACGACAATAGTGATATTCACCGAGTTGGATCAATCCAAGCTGATCGGCAATTTCAGTCAAAATATCTTTTTCAGTCTGATAACAGCCAAATTTAGCCCGTTGATGAGAGGGGCGATCTCCTTGCGAATCAATGGTTTTAGAAAGCCAGGGGTATTTTAAATAAGCGCCCAAAGTCGCATGGGTGAGACGCATGCCTCCATCATTTGGATGATAGTCAATGCGCGTTAAGAGACGCAAACCTTGTGCATTGCCTTCAAACTGGCGCACATCTGCTTCTTCTTCGGGACTAATTTCTTTTAAAAAATCGTTATGTGAAGCATCATCAAACCATTCACGAATGGCGTATTCACCTGCATGTCCATAAGGTGGATTGCCAATATCATGAGCAAGACACGCAGCCTGAATAATTGCACCGACATCAGAGGGAGAGATCCATGCAGGGAGTTCATCTTTTATTTTTTCAGCAGTCATCATGCCGAGCGACCGCCCAATACATGAAACCTCAAGAGAGTGTGTTAAACGAGTATGAACTCCATCTTGCAGAGCAAAAGGATGAACTTGTGTTTTTCGGTTAAGCTGGCGAAAACTTTGGGAAAATATGATGCGATCATAGTCTTTATGAAATGGGCTACGTCCCAATTCTGTTGTACTTTTTTTGCTACCTAAACGAACTGCTGAAAGCAACTCCATCCAACGCATTTGTTCCATTTATAACTGTTCTTAAGAGATCTACTTTGCATCATGCCAAAAAACAATGCAAAGCACTAGGGCAGTGCGACATGATTTGTCTGCTAACTGTATTTTTTTGAGCTTCTCAAAAATGCTTGGTTAAATATGTTGGTTTTAGCTTATATTTTTATTGAGAGCATTTTTAGTTTTATTTTTAATATACGCATAAGCAATCCATTTTTTATTATTTAAAATTATAAAGGCGAGTGCCATACCATTTATCTTAAAGATGACTTTTATTGAATGTTATGAGCAAAAAAAATTCTAAGCCTTTGTGGATTACAGTAATCGTCCTTGCGGCGATTGTTGCTTTTATTGTCTATCAAAATCGTAAAGATCAAACACCTATTAATCAAAAAACTTCTGGCAAATCTGTCGTGATTGCTTATCAAACGGGTGTTGATCCCAGTAAAGTTGCACAGGCCAACGGCGATTATGAAAAGGAGAGTGGTCAGCAGATTCAATGGAAGAAATTTGATGCTGGTTCTGATGTCGTCAATGCTCTGGCGTCGGGTGATGTGGTTATTGGCAACATTGGGTCAAGTCCATTGGCAGCGGCAGCCAGTCGTCACGTTCCAATTGAAGTATTTTTAATTACAGCAAAACTTGGCGGCTCCGAAGCATTGGTTGTGAGTCAAAAATCTAAAATTCAATCACCGCAGGATCTTAGGGGGAAAACCATTGCAGTGCCTTTTGTTTCGACGACACATTATAGTTTACTGTCTGCGCTCAAACATTGGGGTATCAGTGAAAATCAGGTGAAAATTATTAATTTGCGACCACCTGAAATTGCAGCAGCTTGGGAACGCGGCGATATTGATGCAACGTATGTTTGGGAGCCAGCCTTAAGTAAAGCAAAAGCAACAGGCACTGTATTGACCGATTCCAAACAAGTAGGTGAGTGGGGCGCGCCTACTTATGATTTATGGGTAGTGCGTAAAGATTTTGCTGAAAAGAATCCTGACTTTATTAAATCTTTTGTCAAAACAACACTCAAACAAATTGATATTTATCAACAGAATCCACAAGCTTTTGAACAGGATCAGTTAAATCTTGAAAAAATTGCCAAACTAACAGGTTCAGATACTAAAGATATTCCATTATTACTGTCGGGGAATGATTATTTAACCCTTGAGCAGCAACAAAAAACATTATCGGGCAAATTTGCTCAAAATATTTTTGATACCGCCACTTTTCTCAAGAGTCAGGGCAAGGTAGATCAAGTCAAAACAAGTTATGCCGAAAATGTCACGACAGCCTTTTTGCAATAGATAGGAGTTGGTCATGAGTATATTGAAAGCTGAACATTTACAATTGCAGTTTCCAAGACAGCAATATCCCGTTTTGCAGGATGTCTCTTTATCGATTGAATCGGGTTCACTGAATGTGATTTTAGGTGAGTCAGGTTGTGGTAAAACTACATTGCTGAATATTTTGGCGGGCTTTCAAAAAGTAGATGCGGGACAAGTCAAAATTGATGATGAAGTATTGACAGGTCCTGACGTACGTCGTGCAGTGGTGTTTCAGGATCATGCCTTATTGCCTTGGCTAAATGTCGAACAAAATGTTGGATTTGCTTTAGAACTAAAAGGGTTAAGGGAAAGTGCCATTGAGCAACAAGTTCAAAGCATTTTAAAAATTGTGGGTTTATCTCATGTTGCGCAGGGCAATATCTGGGAGCTTTCGGGTGGCATGAAGCAGCGTGTTGGTATTGCACGTGCTTTAGTCAGTCATGCTGCGTTTATTTTACTGGATGAACCGTTTGCTGCTTTAGACGCCTTTACTAGAGAAACCATGCAGCAACTGGTTCTAGATTTATGGATTCAGCAGAATAAAGGTTTTTTCCTTATTACACATGATATTGAAGAAGCTCTTTTATTGAGTCAGCAATTGGTATTGATGACCGCTCATCCAGGAAAAATTGTAGAAACATTACATTTGAATTTTGCGGAACGTTATCGGAAAGGTGAGTCCATACGTTCGATTAAATCTGACCCTGAATTTATTGATTTAAGGGAACAATTATTTGAAAGGTTGCGCGAACAAAAACAACCCAGTGATGAGGTGTTGCTATGAATACCCGAACAGAGTCGGTAAATTATAAAGATCAGAGATCAAAACATATAACGCTTTATTCATCAAAGGGTTTAAAGGGCAAGGTTCTGGCATTTCTAGGGCGACATCGTAATCTTGCTTTAAGTGGGCTGAGTGTTTTGAGTGTATTACTCATTTGGTTTTTGATTACCGCTTTACATATTGTCCCATCATTATTTCTACCCAGTCCTCAGGCAGTTTGGCAAAAGTTTTTAGAAGTCAGTCAGCAGGGGTTTATGAAAGCCACACTCTGGCAACATTTGGCTGCCAGTATTTCCAGGGTTTTATTTGCACTGGTTGCTGCCATTGCAGTGGGTATCCCACTTGGGTTGTGGATGGGACTTAATAAATATGCGCGCGCTATATTGGATCCTTTAGTTGAATTATTACGACCTATACCGCCTTTGGCATATTTACCGCTATTGGTCATTTGGTTTGGAATCGGGGAAACGACCAAAGTATTACTCATATTTTTCTCGATTTTAGCTCCTGTCATTATCAGCAGTACACATGGTGTCATCAGTCATCAGGTTAATCGAGAACGTGCCGCATTGTCATTGGGTGCAACACAGACGCAAGTTTTTTTGAAAGTGATTTTACCGACCGCACTCCCCCATATTTTAACAGGGATAAGAATTGGTTTAGGTGTGGGTTGGTCAACCTTGGTGGCATCTGAATTAGTGGCTGCTGATCGAGGTATTGGTTTTATGGTGCAATCGGCGGCGCAATTTCTGATCACCGATACTGTGATTTTGGGCATTATCGTGATTGCCATTGTTGCGTTGAGTTTTGAATTATTTTTACGCTGGTTGCAACAGCAATTATCTCCATGGTACGGCCAACAATTATAGAGCATAGGCAATAAAATGAGTTTAGTTATAGAAATAATCAAACCCGCTATTGGTGCAATTATTAATGGGGTTGATTTAAATCATTTGGATGTACAACAAACTTCTGAGATTCAACAGGCTTTATTACGTCATCAAGTGATCTTTTTTCATCAACAACAATTAGACCCACGCGCGCAGGCGGCACTAGCGCGTAGTTTCGGTTCCTTGCATATCCATCCAATTTATCCTTCAATAGAGGGAACACCCGAAGTTTTGGTTTTGGATAGTTGGCAGCAAGATTTACGTGATAATGAACTATGGCATACCGATGTAACGTTTAGTCAAACGCCACCATTAGGTTGTGTGTTGCAAGCGATTAAAATTCCTGCGACAGGAGGCGATACGCTATGGTCCAGTGGTGTGGCTGCATTTACAGCACTCCATGGAAATTTACAGCACAAATTAAGAGGATTAACCGCAATCCATGATATTCGTAAATCTTTTCCGAGCGAGCGATTTGCAAAAAACGAAGTAGAGCGTGAAAAACTTGAACAAACCTTTAAACGCAATCCTCCTGTAGTGCATCCTGTGGTAAGAACGCATCCTGTGACAGGTCAGCCGATTTTATTTGTGAGTGAGGGTTTTACTACACGTATTAATGAGTTGACTGAACAGGAAAGCGGGGAATTACTTGCATTTCTATTTCAGCATTCAACACGGGAACAATTTCATCTGCGCTGGAAATGGCAAGAAGGTGATGTCGCGATTTGGGACAATCGCTGTACTCAGCATAAGGCATTGTTTGATTATGGGAATGCTCATCGGATTATGCATCGCGCTACGATAAATGGAGACATTCCTTATTATCGGGAAGCAAGTTAAAACAACGTATAAAAAAGCCCTAATCTTTCGATTAGAGCTTTTTGAAATTTTGGAGCGGGAAACGAGACTCGAACTCGCGACCCCAACCTTGGCAAGGTTGTGCTCTACCAACTGAGCTATTCCCGCAATGTGAGATGCATTATAGACAGTTTCATTTAACTGTCAACATGCATCGGTTTTAATTGTTGATTTAATCAGCACGTCGCCAAACGGTTCCCTGACGCGTATCTTCAAGGGCAACCCCTTGTTCAAGCAAAGACTGGCGGATGCCATCTGCTTTGGCAAAATCTCGGGCTTTTTTGGCATCGCTACGCTGTTGAATTAAATCTTCAATTTCATCATCAGTTAGACCCAATGCTTGTTGGCCAATATCTGATTTTAAGAAGTCGTCGACATTGTGCTGAACCAAGCCTAAAATTGAAGTTAAATGACGCAAGGTTGCATAATAGCGTGTGGCTTGTTCAGCATGTTGCTCTTTAACAGCTCGATTGAGTTCACGGTTTAGGTCAAATAGAACAGCCATTGCTTCAGGAGTATTAAAGTCATCGAGCATAGCAACATTAAAACGTTCTACAAATTCATGATCCAATTGTTCAGAATGGACTTGACCATAACTTTGTTCATACGCTTTAAAGGCATGATAAAAACGGGTCAGTGCAGTTTTTGCTTCTTTTAAGGCAGTATCTGAGAAATTTACAGGACTACGATAATGCGAAGAAACAATAAAATAGCGAATGACTTCAGGATGGAATTTTTCCATCACATCACGGATTGTGAAGAAATTGCCTAAAGACTTTGACATCTTCTCGCCATCGACATTAATAAAGCCGACATGCATCCAATAATTAACATATTGTTCACCTGTCGCAGCTTCACTTTGTGCAATCTCATTTTCATGATGAGGGAATAGTAAATCTGAACCGCCGCCATGAATATCAAAATGATTACCCAAGCAGCAAGTTGACATAGCGGAACATTCAATATGCCAGCCTGGACGACCATTTCCCCAAGGCGATTGCCAAGATGGTTCATTGGCTTTGGCATGTTTCCAGAGGACAAAGTCAAACGGATGTTTTTTTTCTACTTCGACATCGACTCGCTCGCTCGCACCTGCTTGCATATCATCCAGCTTACGGCCAGATAAACGACCATATTTAGCAAATTTGGTGACTTCATAATACACGTCACCATTTGCAGCAGGGTAGGCCGTGCCATTGTCAACTAAAGTACCAATCATATTTTGCATTTGACTGATGTATTCGGTTGCTTTAGGTGATTCATCAGGTTCAGCACAACCCAAGCTTGCTGCATCTTCATTCATGGCTGTAATGAAGCGCGTTGTCAGCTCTTGAATCGTTTCGCCATTTTCATTGGCGCGACTGATAATTTTGTCATCAATATCTGTGATATTGCGGATATAGCGGACTTTCCAGCCTTGGCTACGCAAAAAACGAATAATATAATCAAAGGCAACCATGACTCGAGCATGTCCAATATGACAATAGTCATACACAGTCATGCCACAGACGTACATATCTATCTGGCCATCAACACGTGGGACAAATTCAACTTTTTTACGTTGCTCTGAGTTATATAAAACGAATGGTTGCATAAGACTCTTAAAAACATTCACTAAAATAGCGTTACATCATAACGTAAGCCACATATTTCACAAAGGTTTATCCATAATTTTTATAAGTAAGTGAAAACTTGTACATTTAGAAACGTGATAGGAAATGAGATGTGCTAGAATATTGCAAAATTTTCAGTTAAAAACGCGATAGTCTGATTGGCTATCGCGAATTGTTTGAGCTCATATTTTATGCCCAATACCATCGATTTTAAAAAAATTGCACTAGAAACGATTGCGATTGAGCAGCACGCCTTGGATGTGTTGGCAAATCAGATTGATGACAATTTCAATCAGGCTTGTGAAATTATTTTGCAGTGTCAGGGCCGCGTGGTTGTGACGGGCATGGGGAAATCTGGTCATATTGGTCGAAAAATGGCAGCAACTTTTGCTTCCACTGGCACGCCTTCTTTCTTTATGCATCCTGGCGAGGCGGGACATGGTGATTTGGGCATGCTGGTACGCGGGGATGTGCTTATTGCCATTTCTAATTCTGGCAAAAGTGATGAAATCATGATGCTGATGCCATTGATCAAACATCTGGAAGTTCCGTTGATTACCATCAGTCGTGATGCTACAGGTCCAATGCCTAAAAATGCAGATGTTGCCTTAACACTTGGTGAATCGAATGAAGCCTGTCCATTAGGACTCGCCCCAACTTCGAGCACTACGGCGACATTGGTTTTGGGGGATGCATTAGCTGTGGCACTACTTGAGGCACGTGGTTTTACTGCAGATGATTTTGCACGTTCCCACCCAGCAGGTGCTTTAGGTAAACGTCTACTTTTACATGTTAAACATTTGATGCATACAGCCGAGGAACTTCCAAAAGTCTCACCTGATACTCCTATGAATCAGGTACTTTACGAAATTTCAAATAAACGTCTGGGTTTGACCACTATTGTAGATGAACAGGATCATTTATTGGGTATTTTTACGGATGGTGATTTGCGTCGTTTAATCGATAAACAACAAGGTTTCGATGTGAAACTTCCAGTATCTGAAGTAATGATTCAACATCCGGCGACTATTTCTCAGGAAGTTCGCGCTGTTGAAGCTTTAAAGCAATTGAATGCTAAAAAAATTAGCCAGTTTGTTGTGGTTGATGATGAAAATAAAGTGATTGGTGTTATTAGCATGCATGACCTAATTCAGGCAGGGGTAAATTAATTCATGGCATCTTATGCATTACTTGAACAGGCGCGTCATATTCAGGCGCTGGTTTTAGATGTCGATGGCATCTTAAGTGATGGTTTTGTCACCTTGACCAATAGTGGTGACGAAATCAAATCTTTTGATATTCGTGATGGTCTGGGTATGAAATTGGCTCAGCAAGCAGGTCTCAAAGTCATTATTATTACAGGTCGTAAAAGCCAGATTGTTGAAAAACGTATGTCGGATCTCGGGGTTGATCTAGTTTTTCAGGGTCGTGAAGATAAAGGCGTTGCATTGCGTGAAGCTTGTGCCCAGTTTAATTTGAAACCTAAAGATTGTTTATATATGGGTGATGATTGGCCTGATTTATCAGCATTTGCGCTTGCAGGTATGTGTGTGACGGTACCAAACGGACATGTGGAGTTACGTCGTCGAGCCCATTTGGTGACTCAGGCGATGGGTGGTCGTGGAGCAGTACGCGAGGTCTGTGATATGTTACTGAATGCAAAAGGAGTTTACGAAGAACTTCTTGCAAAATATCTTACAGTACCCCATTAATATTCTAAGCCAAATAAAAAGGTGATATTACGCCGCCTATGGATACCAGAGTTTTATATATCGTGGCGATTGCAATCGCAGCTGTAAGTGGTGGCTATTATTACTACAGTGGGAAAGCAAATAAACTTGAGGCAGATACGAGTCGAAATATGACCTATTCTGCTCAGGACATTCATTTGACCCAAACGAATGATCAAGGACATCTATATATTCGTGCTCAAGTCGATCGGCTAGAACAGAATATGCAAAAGCAAACTTCAAAACTTGAAAACTTGCATGCTTCGATGTACCAAAATGGGCAAGTAAATGCGACTTTCTTTTCTAAGGTCGCCAATGGCTATGATGATAATGAAAAAGTAATTCTTTCTGGAGATGTGGTTGCAACAAAACTTGCTGAAAATGGTGAAATTATTTTTCGTACCGATGAGCTAACGACTTATCCTAAAACAAAAATAATAGAAACAACGCATCAGGTGGATGTGCAATCATCGCAAGCTTCTTTTGTAAGCAGTGGGCTAAAAGCCAATCTGGAAAATGGACAATACGAATTTTTTAATATTCGAGGAAAGTATGCACCAAATTCTTAATTCGACTTCACGTTCGACTTTCCTGAAACAGATTGCTGGTTTTACTGTGATGGCAATGCTGTCTGTTTCAGCATTTGCGCTACCTGCAGATCGCAATCAACCTATTTCTTTAGTGGCTGACAAAGCTACATTTAATGATAGAACGGGTGTCACTACTTATACTGGAAATGTAGTCATTGAACAGGGCACCATGAAGTTACAGGCAGACTCAATCGTTGCCCAGCTTAATTCCAAACGAGAAATTCAGACCATTACAGCCAATGGGCGACCATCTAAATTTCAGCAACAAATTAGCGCTGAAAAAGGTGTAGCTCGTGGTGAAGCACAAAAGATTGTTTACAATGCAGATAGCGGAATTATTACCTTAACAGGGAATGCATATCTATTTCAGGATGGCGCAAGTATTCGTGGTAATAGCTTAAAATATAGTATGAATAAAGGTGATATTGAAGCACAGGGTTCTAGTTCAAACCGTGTTCAATTGATTATCCCACCGTCTAGTTCAAAAAGCTTCCCAGGAGCACGTGATTAAATGGATCAATCGCCTCTAAAATCACAAAAACTTTGTATTAAGCATCTGGCTAAAAATTATAGTAAACGCTGGGTAGTGAAAGATGTATCATTTCAGATGCAAAGCGGTCAAATTGTAGGGTTGCTTGGACCAAATGGTGCGGGTAAAACTACTAGTTTCTATATGGTTGTTGGCTTGGTGCGGATGGATAAAGGGGAAATTCATTTAGATCAAGAGGATCTTTCCCATTTAGCAATGCATGAACGAGCAAGAAAAGGCATTGGTTATTTGCCGCAGGAAGCTTCTATTTTCAGAAAGCTTACAATTGCTGAAAATATTATGGCAATTTTGGAAACCCGAAAAGATTTAAATAAGCAGCAACGCCAACAGCGCTTGAATGAATTGTTGGCTGATTTTAAAATTGGCCACATTAAAGATTCTTTAGGCATGAGTGTTTCTGGTGGTGAACGTCGACGTGCTGAGATTGCCCGCGCTTTGGCTGCTGATCCAAAGTTTATGCTGCTTGATGAACCCTTTGCAGGCGTAGATCCAATTTCAGTTGGTGATATTAAAGAGATTATTCGTAATCTTAAAGAGCGTGGAATTGGCGTTCTGATTACTGATCACAATGTACGTGAGACACTGGCAATTTGTGAGCATGCTTATATCGTAAGTGAAGGTTCAGTTATTGCAGAAGGTACACCTCAGGATATCCTTGAGAATGAACAAGTTCGTAAAGTCTACTTAGGTGATGATTTTACAGTTTAAACTTATTATTTATAGTCATTAATTTATTTAAAAAATCCCTTTTCTTGAAATTTGAAAAGGGATTTTTTTTACTAAATGATAAATTTTTATATATTTTATTAAATTAAATATTTGAGTCGGGAAAATTAATTAAAAAATACATTTAAATAAAAATAACTTTATTTCTTCATAATGCATGTGAATAGTTACATAAATATTAATATATTTAAAATTATTAGATTTTGAATAAGCATTAGTTAAATATATATTTAATAAAAATTAAATAAAGCAACAGAAAATATTTTGGTTTATATCAATAAAATTGATGCAAATGATTAATGACTTTTGAGTTAAATTATGAGTGCATTGTGAGTTTTATTTATTTATTAAAATGTGAAATATTTCTCTTTTTATTGTAAATTATATGTTGTAATATCTGTACAAAATTTAACATTTTATTGGGGTTTTTATGATTCGTGGCGGCGGTCTTCTCGTTCTAAGCCTTTTTCTGACAGCTTGTGTTACACCTTTTAATATGTATAGCAAGCCTTCAAATTTATTATTTCAGAAACAGGATAATACTAGAAATCAAGTTATTCATGTTTTTCGAGATAATAAGCTTTGTCTGAATGATGATAAAAGTAGACAGAACTGTCCGGTTAGTTTCTATATTGATGATTTTAAGGCAGGCGATTTTTATATTAATAATAAGGCTAATTTTTATTTAAAGCCTGATGCGTATGTCATTAAAGTTAAAAGTTGTAGAACAATATGTGAGACGTATGAACTTAAATTAAATGTGAATAATCAGCTTGAAAATCGCGATTTTACAATTTCAATTGATAGTGATGATAAGCCTTTTATTGTTCAAGGTAATACTGAAAAGTTAAGTTGATTCAGATAAGCACCCCACATTAGTGATGAAGCACACTTATCTTTAGGTAATAAATTTAAGTGTAAAACTACTCTAACTAATTAAATATGACTTCAAAAAAAATAGATTCAATTTTTTAAATAAATGATTGTTTCTAAAGAGATAAATGGCAACCCATTTTTAGTGGCATTTGGCGGCACAAAAATGGTTAATGGCGGGATTCGATCTTTCTTGACAGGCTGATGCTCAGAGGAATGAGAGCCGAAAAGAAAGCAGATTACCAATTATATAAAGGGTTTAAATAATGGGGTTGCCCATTATTTGGGTATATACGCATGACAAAATTTGTAGTAACAGAAAAGAAATCTTTAGAAAAAAGCAGTATAGACAATTCGCAAGTTATTTTAAAAGCGGCGGCTATCGTTCAGGTTAATTTACACCGAGAGGATGTTGCTGAGTTTATTCAAGATGGCAATACTCTAATTTTAAAATTACAAAATGGCGATGTCATTACGATTGAAAACTTCTTTGTACAATACGAAGATAAAGTCGTTTCAGATTTGGTTTTTGAAGATAACGAATGTGCTTTTTTGTGGTTTGACTGGAACAATGGGGCTCCTTTATTTAGAGAAATTACAGGTTTAGAGGTCTTGTTGCCTATTGCGAGTGGTAGCAGTTCAGGTGTATTTCTTCCTTGGCTTGCAGGGGGAGTTGCTGTTGCAGGGGGAGTTGCTTTAGGAAGCAGCGAGGGGAGTAGTAATGATGAAAAAGAAACTATAGTCAATAAACCTCCACAGGTTTTAGAAAGTAGTAAGCAGCAGGCTATTAGTACCACCGAAGATACACCTAAAACTGGAAAAATTTTAAATGTTACAGATCCAGATGGTGATTCTCTAGTTTATACGGTTACTAAAAAACCAACACATGGCACAGTTACATTTGATCCAGCGACAGGCAGTTACACCTACACGCCGAATGCCAATTACCACGGTAGCGACAGCTTTGAAGTGACGGTGAGTGATGGCAATGGTGGCACGACCACCGTGACGGTTCCAGTAACGATCAGCTCCGTGAACGATGCACCGACAGCCAGTGCCGATCCACTCACCACAGCAGAAGATACCGCAGTCACTGGCCAGGTGGTGGCACAGGATGTGGATGGAGATAGCCTCACGTATGGAGTGAGCACGCCAGCTGCAAACGGCACAGTGACGCTTGATCCAGCGACAGGCAGTTACAGCTA